>DASQNW010000334.1:0-3407 GCA_035644775.1 Chitinophagaceae bacterium
CAGTGGATTGATGAATTTCACCATGCCTTACGCGTAACTGCAGGTGGCGATCGCCACGGTTATTACGAGGACTTTACAGGAATTCAACATTTGGCAAAAGCTTATCGTGATGCGTACGTGTACGATGGCCAGTATTCACCACACCGCAACAAAAAATTTGGTATCAGGGCAGAGCACAATGCGGGAAAACAATTCATTGTCTTTTCCCAAAATCACGACCAGGTGGGTAACCGCATGATGGGCGAACGCACCAGCACGTTGACTTCATTTGAAATGCAAAAGTTGATGGCGGGCGCTGTGTTCATCAGCCCCTATTTGCCCATGCTGTTCATGGGAGAAGAATGGAGCGAGCCGAACCCCTTCCTGTACTTTGTGAGCCATACCGACCCGGAACTTGCAGAGGCCGTTCGCAAAGGACGAAAAGCTGAATTTGCTGCCTTTCATGCGCAGGGCGAGGCACCTGATCCGGTGAGTGAGCAGACCTTCCTGAATTCCAAACTGCAATGGAAGCTTTTAGATCAGGAGCCGCATCAAACCATGCTCAAGTACTATCAACAACTTATTGCTGTTAGAAAATCACAACCTGCTCTCCGAACACCTGATCGAAAGGGTGTTGAAGTAGACGTTGACGAAGCAAACGAAACCCTGATTCTCTACCGCCGCAGTTCAGAACAGGAAATCATTTGTTTGCTGAACTTTTCTAAACAAGAGCAAACCATGCAACCACGAATACAGGGTGAATGGAAAAAGCTCTTTGATTCAGCTGACCTCATGTGGCGTGGACCCAAAGCAGCAACTGACTCGTTAGCAGCAGGCAACAACTTTAATGTGCAGCCCGAATCGATAATCATTTATACGAACAAAATATTTTAGTGTCACTTACTAAAAGTGAGTTGACCGGCAACCTAACCATTCACTATTGAACACATGTACAATCCAATAGCAACATACCGCATCCAATTTCAGAAAGAATTTAGTTTCGAGGAGTTTGAAAACATCATCAGCTATCTGCAGCAGCTTGGTGTAAGCACCGTATATGCCTCTCCAATTTTTGAAGCAGTTTCCGGAAGCACTCACGGTTACGACGGGCTCAACCCTCACAGAATTAATCCGGAAGTAGGGACTGAAGACCAATTGCGGCGCATCAATCAGCAATTAAAAGAACAGAACATGGGCTGGCTGCAGGACATCGTTCCCAATCACATGGCTTTTCATTCTGCCAACCCGTGGTTGATGGATGTTCTGGAAAAAGGAACTCAGTCCGTCTATGCTGCATTTTTCGATGTATCGTGGACAGGGCTCTTATACAAAGGAAGAATTATGGTGCCTTTTTTAGGTGCAACGTTGGAACAGGTGATCCAAAACAATGAACTAAAAATTGCTTACCAGGAAGGCCGTTTCGTTTTTCAATATTTTGATAGTGTTTATCCACTCAACCCCCGCTCCTATGCCGGCATTCTTCAGGCTGCACGGGATGCACCCAACCAGGCACTTTAGCAATTGCTGCAGCAAATACCGCAGATAAAACAAATAGAAGATCAGCAGGCCTATTCCAAAAGCTGGGACGAATTTCTATTGCAACTCAGCTCGCTCATGAAAAATGAAGCAACCAAATCACACGTAAATGCCTGCATAGAAAGCATCAACAGCAATCCGCAACAACTTGAAGCACTTGCCGATGATCAGGCTTACCGCCTATGTCACTGGCAGGAGACCGATCACCACATCAACTACAGGAGGTTTTTTACTGTCAACAGCCTTATCTGTCTCAACATACAGGACGAGCAGGTATTTGAGCACTTCCACCAATACATAAAAGCGTTGGTTGATGATGGATTCTTCCAGGGCTTGCGTATCGATCATATCGACGGCTTGTACGATCCTACTCAATACCTGGAGCGGCTTAGAACTTTGGTTGGCGATGAACAGTATGTAGTGGTTGAAAAAATTCTTCAAACAAATGAAGTGCTGCCAGACCAATGGCTTGTGCAGGGCAATACAGGCTACGACACGCTTTCCATCCTGAATAATCTATTTACCAACAAAAGCAACGCGGAAGTTTTCACCCAGTTTTACGAAGACCTCACCGGCGAGCAAGCCTCCGTACACGAGCAGCTTTTGCAAAAGAAGGCCTATATACTTTACGAGCACATGGCAGGCGAACTCGAGAACCTCCATAGCTTGTTTATGGAACTGAACCTGGTTGACAAAAAAGCATTCGCCAGCGTGCACCGCGAGGATCTGAAAAATGCCATTGGCGAGTTCCTGGTGCGGTGCCCCGTTTACCGGTTTTATGGTAACAAGTTTCCATTATCGGCTACTGATGAAAATGCGGTGCAACAGGTGCTGAACGAGATTAGGCGTAATCGCCAGAAGCTTTCCCGTGCCGTGCAATTGCTGGAGGAGGCCCTGATTGTAAAGCCTAAAGAACGCAATGCAGAACGGAACCAGAGAGCTCTTCGTTTTTACCAGCGTTGCATGCAGTTTACCGGCCCGTTGATGGCAAAAGGTGTAGAAGATACTCTGATGTACACCTACAATCGCTTCATCGGCCATAATGAAGTCGGCGATCATCCTGAAGACTTCGGCATCACCCCGGAAGAATTTCACCAGAAGATGATACACCGGCAGGAACGCTGGCCTCTATCAATGAATGCAACGGCCACCCACGACACAAAGCGCGGTGAAGACGTGCGGGCAAGACTAAACGTGCTCACTGATATTGACGGCCAGTGGACGCAGGCAGTGCAGCAATGGCATCAACTAAACAGGCACTTGAAGAAGGATGGCGCACCTGGCGACAACGATGAATATTTTATTTATCAAACACTGGCGGGTGCTTACCCCATGCCCGGCGAAGATGACGACCGCTTTGCCGAACGCATGAAGGAATACCTGCAAAAATCCTTGCGCGAGGCAAAGGTGAACTCCAACTGGACTGAACCCAACACCGCCTATGAAGAGGCGACCGTTGCTTTTGCCCAGGCACTGCTTGATACTTCCACCCCCTTCTGGAAAACATTCAGTGAGTTTCACCGCACCATTGCCGACTTCGGTATCGTGAACTCGCTGGCGCAGCTGCTGTTGAAATTCACCTGCCCTGGCACACCCGATGTGTACCAGGGTTGCGAGCTTTGGGACTTCAGCCTTGTAGACCCCGACAACCGCCGGCCCGTAGACTATAAAAAAAGACAACAGTGGCTACAAGAACTAAAGGAGGGCGAGGGTGAAGAACTTTTGCAGCACCTTTGGGAGAACAGGTATACGGCAAAGATCAAACTCTGGCTCACGCACCAGCTTTTTCATTTAAGAAAGCAGCATACCGCAGAGTTCACGCAAGGACAACACATTCCACTGCAAACAGAGGGCAGGTACAAGAACAACGTTATGGCTTTTGCCCGAAAGCA
>DASQNW010000335.1:0-2906 GCA_035644775.1 Chitinophagaceae bacterium
CAGGCCCATTACATTGCCAATAGCAATATTCAATATCGGAGGTTCGCAAGGAGTATATTATTCTGATCGCAATCAACACAGGATCCCCGACTATTTCCGTATTGACGTTTCTTTGAACATAGAAGGAAACCACAGGATAAAGCAAAAGACCCATAACTCATGGAATGTAGGCGTTTATAACCTCCTCGGAAGAGATAATCCATATTCTGTGTATTTCACCCAGGAGGCAGGTAAAATCAAGGGCTATCAGCTTTCCATTTTCGGTGCGCAGATTCCATTTATCACTTACAATATTCGGTTTTGAAGATGTTGAGGCAATTCCCATCATACCCGATCGCTGTGCTACTCTTATCACTGATAGGCTGCAAGAAGCCGTACGAACCCCCGGAAATCTTGTCGGCAGATAATTTACTTGTAGTGGATGGTGTCATCAATGCTAATCCCGGCGGAGAAACCAGCATTATACTGTCAAGAACGCGACGACTTACAGACACAATGGAATTTGTAGCAGAGGCGGGTGCGAGAGTGAGCATCGAAAGCAATCATAACGAAAATTTTCTTTTAAATGAGAAACCGGAGGGGAAGTATACCAGTAATCCCTTAGCACTAGCAGCAGGGAAACAATACCGGCTTAGAATACGGACAGCTGATGGTACAGAATACGAATCAGAGTTTGTGAGTCTTTTGCAAACACCACCGATTGACAGTGTCACATGGAATCAAGATCAGCACGTGTTCGTTTACGTGAACACACACGATCCGCAGAACAATACCCGCTACTATCGATGGGATTTTGTTGAAACATGGGAGTATCATTCCGTTTATGAATCAATATTGGAGTTTGTAAACGGACAAATTGTTTTCCGCGACCCTGCTAATTATGTCGACCGATGCTACGATTCTGCTGCAGCTCCATCTATCCTTACCAGTTCAACAGTGAGGTTGGCCGAGGATATTGTTAAAGACTTTCAGATCAACAGAATTGAACGTAACAGCGATAAAATCTCCGTTCGATACAGCATACTTGTAAAACAATATGCCCTCACTAGAAAAGCCTTTGACTATTGGCAAATTGTACGTAAGAACGCTGAGGATCTTGGCACTTTGTTCGACGCACAACCTGCTCAACTGTTTGGAAATATTCGAAACATAAACAACAAAAACGAACCTGTGATCGGCTACATCAGTGGAGCCGCAGTGCAAGAGAAAAGAATATTTATTCGCAGGGCTCAATTAGAGGGCGAGCAAAACCAGCCGATGTGTAATGAAATATTTACTACCCCTGCGGAAGCGGTTTCATACCTGAAGGACCCTAATATTTCTCCTGCTTATAACACAACCGGTGGCGGAGTTGTGCTTGCTAAAACTTTGTGTGTCGATTGCAGAACTAAGGGGGGTACCACCACAAAACCGTTGTATTGGCCATAATCCTAAAGCATCTATGATTTTAAGGTTAAAAGAAAATTCCAAGCTTTACTTATTCCCTGCCTTTCTTTTTTTGTTGTGCAGTAGATTGTCTTCTCAACCCCGGGACTCATTTGCAATAGCCAGCCAGTTTCAGACATTCAATGATTTCGCCGTGCACGAGAAGATCTTTGCTCATACCGACAAGTCTTTTTACATCGCCGGTGAAACTATTTGGCTAAAAACCTACGTGGTGTATGCCGCTTCGCACCAGCCTGCAGATTTAAGCAAGGTGGTTTATGTGGAGCTGCTCGACGCAACATCAAAGCCTGTACTGCAGACAAAACTTCAAGCAAAGTCAGGGCACGCGAGTGGCTCGTTGCTGCTACCTGCTGCCTTGCCCACCGGCAACTATATTCTCAGAGCATACACAATGTGGATGCAAAACTTTGATCCCCAGTTTTTCTTTGCAGAGAAAATTACCGTTGTAAATAGCTTCAACCGGCCTGACTGGCCGAAGCTTCAGGCTGATCGCAAGTATTCTATTGAGCTTTTCCCAGAAGGAGGGCACCTCGTCTACGGCTTGGAGAACACGGTGGCATTTAGAATAAAGAATAATGATGGCAGTTGGTTGGCGGCAAATGGATTTCTCTTAAATAGAAATAACGACACGCTTGCGAATCTTGAATCTAATACATTTGGATTGGGTAAGTTCCGGTTTATTCCGGATGAAAGCACCAGCTACAAGGTAATCTTCCCCGTGGGGCATAACGAAATTCTTTCACAGTCGATAGATTCTATCGATCACAAAGGATACGTGATGCAGCTCACCAGAAGTGGAGAAGATCAACTAAGTGTGAAAGTAACTACAACCAATGCAAATGTCCGCGAATCCGTATACCTTCTTGTTCATACCAGACAGCGTGTAAAGAAAGTACAAGCGTCGATACTTGAAAATGGTAGTGCAGATTTTTTAATTAATGAACGAGAGCTGGGAGAAGGTGTTTCTCACATCACCGTTTTCAACACGGAGCGTCAACCTGTCTGTGAGAGGATATATTTTTTGCATCCCTCAAAAGCCGGCATTGCTTCCATCTCCTCTAACAAAAATGTTTATGGACTAAGGGATCAGGTGAACTTGCGATTGCAATTGGGCGTACCTGCACAGCCGTCGGGAGCTAGGTTGTCAATGACCGTGTTTAGGCTCGATTCTCTAAATCGTTCAGCGAGTAAAAACATTTCTACCTATTTGTGGTTACAATCTGATCTAGGAAACGACGGAGAGCTCTATAAGGACTTTGTGTTGGACAGCCATAACGACACAGTTGTGGATCTACTTATGATGACCAGTGGCTGGCGGCGCTATAAGTGGGCGGATGTTTTGAATAACAAGACACCTGTAATTTCTTTTTTGCCTGAGTACGAAGGGCACCTTATTAGGGCAAGGATATCAAACATGCCTGGTGCAGAACGTAGCGTGTCCGGCTACTTATCCATACCGG
>DASQNW010000336.1:0-2481 GCA_035644775.1 Chitinophagaceae bacterium
CCAAGCCTTTCTGCGCTGCAAAGGCATGTTTTGAATCTAAACTTATAGTTGATAGTAACTTGAAGACTGTTCAATCACATATCGCTAACGGCTGCCGCTTGCCGAAGTAGCGGCATTGGCAGTACTGTTGTCGAATAAATATATTGCATTTACAAATTGTTCTTCAGGTCCATATTTGTTCGTCCAGCCGCTCTTTTGGCAAACTGATGTTGCCTGCTGTGGTTCTTAATCCAAGCGGTTGATTTGTCCTAAAAAGTCGGCTAACTCCTTTGTCTTCTGGGTCCCTAAAACGACTTTTTCGCCACTTATTAAATGAAGCCGATGTCCCATATCACCACCTATATTATAAATTGTTCCATATTGCGTCAACCGCCATCCATAGCCAACAAACCCATAACTGATAATTTCTACTTTATTAATTTCACTCCACCGAAACTTTCGGTACGTCTTCTGAAAAGGTCTCCACCGAAAGCTAACACCTTCATTTGTAATCCGTGTTTGCAACTTTGTCTGGTATAAGAGAACCAGCAGTGTGAAAATAAAAAGGGTGACAAGTAGCAAAACAAAGTTCGGCGCTGGTTTGTCTCCAAAAGGGCTGCCGAAGATGATTTGGATAATACCTGCATAAATAAACAGTCCAAGTAGTGCAAACAAAAGAACGTAAATGAAGTACATCCATCTTTGTCGAAATTGTTGTTCTTCTACGAATATCAAGCTGCTCATAACTTGTCTTTTGAACCTTTAGAATCGTCGCATTACCATTGCAGGCAACGTTTATCGGCTTGCTGTCAGGACAGGCATTTATGTTCTGTCAGCTCAGCCTATGTTCTAAAGCAAAATAGTGTTTTATAGTTTATGTTCCATTCGTCAGCCTGTATTGCAGCAAACCGCTGTTGTACGTTCGTTCCTATTTGAAGTTATTGGACAGACTTAAGGTATTTTCTAATGTCTTGTCTAATAATATTTTGGGCCATTTCTTTAGAAACTGGCAATCTCGTACCGTTGTTGTCGAATTGAAACCAATACACTGTTTGCTTCAGCAAAAAAACATTACTTGGCAAAGGAGCAATCCGCATAAACTTTACTTTGCCTTGTAAGTCATTTTCGGCTTGCAAATAAGCAGCCTTTTGAGGATTATCCAAAAAGTTCCTATCGTTCGGGTCTAATGGAAGACTATGCGATGATTCATATAAAAACCCGTATTTCTTTTCTTTATCAAATGTTACAGTCATTACCAGACGGGTAGAATCATTCACTTTTAGCAAATCACCAACACTAATCTTGTGATAAGCAATACCATTCTTGAGCAACTCATCAATGATAATGGGTACAGCGTCACTTGCTCGTAACCAGTTGATGCTTGCTCCATCTTTAAAGTGTTTATAATAATTCGCATTGTCAATTTCCACTGAACTTTGCGATAGTACTTTTAGCGAAAAGAATAATATAAATGCAGAAAATAAAATTTGTCTTCTCATGATTCTATGATATGCTTTGGTGTTTACCAATGACGCACAACGTCTGGCTGTATTGGCGAAGGCGTTATCTAAGGTATCATTTTAGTTTAAGGTTTGTTAGCTTTCGCCAATACAGAGTTGTGCGATGTTGTTTGTGCCTCCGAAGCCTGCAGCAATGCGTGTAAAAAACAATCATGTTGTCAATGTTCGATTGACGATGTGATTGTTTTTGATCAGCAAGGCTAATGCCTTTTTCTCTTTGATGAGGATCTGTTGCATTGGACTACGGGTATCAATAATAAGTTTTCAGGTGTAAACCCTTCTGTAAAAATTGGAAATATTAAAAAAAATCTCGAACTTCAGTGAGCTGCGCCGCTCAAGAGCTTAAACAAGTTTATCACTCTCGCTCCGCAGCTCACCGGTAATAAACGGCTTTATTCCGGAACTTCTGGGAATGGTAGTAGGCCTTTGCAACGCCCTTGCTGAACACGCATTGCGGACACCATCATGACTGCTCGAAAGGCACGAACAATTTCGTCACAACATGCGGATATTGGATGTTATGGGCAATTAATCACGACACTTCAAAATGGGAATAGGAAGACGAGAGTTTTTAAGGTTAACGAGTCTCGCATTAGTAGGACTGACTATTGACCCACTAAAAGCAGTTGCTGTTAATGACAATGCTTACGTGAATAAAAAGTTAGGTATTCTCTTTTACAAGCCACAGGACTGGGGCTTTATTGCAGTTAAAGACTTTGGGAAGCTTAAATCGGAACAAATCATTGGAAAAGGCTTAGATGAAACAAGTGACCATATTTGGAATCAATTAGGAGACCCGATTTGTGTGGTAACAAAATACTATGAAGACAAGCCTGAACAAAAGGGAATATTTTCACCTACCATAACTCTTAATATTACACCAAGAAGTGAACTTGAAGATATAGGTTATGAAACCTTTGAAGAACTTATAGAAATGTCACACTACGGAACTTCTCAAATTTTAAAGGACTTCAGAGTTACG
>DASQNW010000337.1:0-1745 GCA_035644775.1 Chitinophagaceae bacterium
CGGAAAAAGCAATTTTTAAAACTCCTTAGTCATCTAACTTCAGAACCGCGAGAAATGCTTCCTGAGGAACTTCTACATTGCCGATCTGACGCATACGTTTTTTTCCCTCTTTCTGTTTCTCCAGTAGCTTTCGCTTTCGGCTGATATCACCCCCGTAACATTTTGCCGTTACATCTTTCCGCATAGCAGAAATATTTTCTCTCGCGATAACCTTTGCCCCGACGGCGGCTTGAATAGCAATCTGAAATTGCTGTCGTGGAAGCAGCTCTTTCAGCTTCTCGCACAGTTTTCGGCCAAAATCCTGAGCACGGCTTCTGTGAATCAAAGCACTTAATGCATCTACTTTGTCGTTATTCAACAGGATGTCCATTTTCACAATGTCTGCCTCCCTATAACCAATCGGTTGGTAGTCGAAAGAAGCATAACCCCGGGTTTGACTTTTAAGTTTATCATAAAAATCAAAAACGATTTCGGTCAGTGGCATTTCGAAGATCAACTCTACTCGTGTTTGGGTAAGATAACTTTGGTTCAACAGAATTCCCCTTTTACCAAGACATAGCGTCATGATATTGCCAATGTATTCTGGCTTTGAAATGATTTGTGCTTTTATGAATGGCTCTTCTATCCTATCGGTCCTTACCGGGTCCGGCATCTCCGCAGGATTGTTCACGATTACTTTATCCCCGCTGGTGGTATATGCAATAAAGCTTACGTTGGGAACGGTAGTAATAACGGTTTGATTGAACTCCCGCTCCAACCGCTCCTGTATGATCTCCATGTGCAGCAGGCCAAGAAAACCACAACGAAAGCCAAAGCCCAGCGCTTGTGATGTCTCCAACTCAAAAGTCAAAGAAGCATCGTTGAGCTGCAATTTGTCCATACAATCACGAAGCTCTTCGAATTCATCTGTGTTGACCGGGAATATACCTGCAAACACCATTGGCTTAACTTCCTGAAAGCCTTTAATAATTTCCTGAGTAGGCTTAATGGCGTTTGTAATGGTATCGCCAACTTTCACCTCCTTAGCATTCTTTATTCCTGTAATGATATAGCCTACGTCACCTGTGGTAACTTCTGACCTGGGCTCTGGTTTTAATTTCAGAATACCAACTTCATCGGCTTCATACTCCTGATCGGTTGATACAAATTTTACCTTGTCGCCTTTCTTAATGGTGCCATTAACGATGCGGTAGTAAACTATGATGCCTCTGAAACTGTTGAACACAGAATCGAAAATCAGCGCTTGTAAGGGAGCATTGAGATTTCCCTTAGGCGCAGGAATACGCTCAATGATTGCCTGTAAAATAGCATCCACTCCAATTCCGGTGCGGCCACTCGCAAGTAAAATTTCCTCCGGTTTGCATCCGATAAGATCAATAATCTGGTCCTTTACTTCTTCGATCATCGCGCCGTCCATGTCAATCTTATTGACGACAGGAATAATCTCAAGGTCATTTTCAATGGCGAGGTACAAGTTTGAAATCGTTTGTGCCTGTATACCCTGTGTAGCGTCTACTAACAATAGAGCTCCTTCGCAGGCAGCAAGAGCACGGCTCACCTCATAGCTGAAGTCTACGTGCCCAGGGGTATCAATTAAATTAAGGATATACTCTTCATTTTCGTGAAGGTGATTGATCTGGATAGCATGGCTTTTGATAGTAATGCCTTTTTCTCTCTCCAAATCCATATCGTCGAGCACCTGGTCCATCATCTCCCTTTCGCTGATCGTATTTGTCGTTTGCAAC
>DASQNW010000338.1:0-19795 GCA_035644775.1 Chitinophagaceae bacterium
CCCGAACTACTGTTAGCGATTATAATTCCCCGATGATTATCTACAATTCTTTTACAGATCGCCAGGCCTATCCCAGTGCCTTCATGGTGTTGACTGGTGTGTAGCCTCTGAAATATTTCAAATATTTTCTCCGAGTATGTAGTGTCGAAGCCGATGCCGTTGTCTTTTACTGCCAATGAAAAAAATTGTGCTCGTTCCCAGATTCGGTGATTGACTGCCAGCCCTTTTAAATAAGCAGCGAACTTTGAGTCTTTCAAGAGTTCTTTGCCCTCGAACACCCGCGATTTGATTGAGATCGTCGGCATCTCATCTACCTTTCTAAACTTCATTGCATTGCTCAATAGGTTTTGAAATAGCTGACCCATCTGCCCAGGAATTACTTCTGCTTGTGGCAAAACATCAGCCACGATTTGCGCATTGGTTTGGGAGATCACAACTTCCATATCCAACAGCACCTGGTCAAGAATGTCATTAAGGTTGGTCACTTGAAACGCTTCTTCCCTGGTCTTCAAACTGGAGAAGTTCAGAATGTCTTCTATGAGTTGCTGCATGCGACTGGAAGAATGAACAATTTTATCAATGTAAACTCTTGCCTTCTGGTTAAGGCTTTCAGCAGATTCTTTCTGCAGCAAGGAAGAAAACGTCAAAATTTTTCTAAGTGGCTCTTGCAGATCATGGGAAGCAACATAGGCAAACTTTTGCAATTCAATGTTTGCCACTTCCAGCTCACTCGTTTTGTTAAGAAGGCTTTGTTGCGCCTGATGATGCTCTGTAATGTCCTGACCGGTACCAATCATCTTCACTACTTCACCAGTTTCGTTAGTTATCACTTCTCCCCTTCCCTGCAACACCTTAACCGAACCGTCGTCCATTACTATTCGATGTCTGAAGGTGGCAAATTCCTTAGAGGCAAATGCATCCTGAATATGTTCATTCACAAAGGTCCTGTCGTCAGGATGAACTTTGTTGATAAAGTGCTCGTATTTCAACTCTGTAACTGAATCTTCCACTTCATACATCCTGCGCATATGATCGGACCACAAGAGCTCATTGTTTTGGATGTCCCATATCCAACTCCCAATTTTTGCAATATCCTGGGCATCGTTCAACTGACCGTTTAAAATCTTCAGCCGGTCTTCGGCTTTTCTTCTTTCTTGAACTTCCTTTTCCAGTTCGGTATGCGACTTCAATTTCATTGCCTGTGGCAAGATGCGGAACGTATAAAAAACCGTGACCCAGCTCACAACGCCCGTGATGAATCGCACAAGGGCATTAAGCCTGTAGGCAGGGTACCAAAAGGTAACTGCATCCAACAAGTGGGTAGATCCGCAAGCAAGAATAAACGCGGCAAACAGGAAGTAGGCTCTCACGAACTTTGCATCGGTCCGTCGGGAAATGAACTTTAGGATAATCAGTGGAAGTGCGAAATAGGCAGACCAGATAAGCAAGTCACTTACTATATAAAACCAACCATGAAACTCCGTCCACTTACCACAATGCCAACGCGGTGGCCAATCGGCACTATCAAAAAGTTTGCGAAAGAAATCAAGCAATTGGCTCATAGAAAACAATGCACTACAAAATAGGAGTATTCTGCCCAGATTTCCATCAAAATCGTTGAACGTGTGATTCTAAAAGATAGCACCACTCGTTCAACACACGAGAAAAATTATTGGTGTTTGGCAGTGCCTTACTGGCCCGCCATTCGGGACAGCCTAAGCATGCATTGCTGCAAACTTTCCTGCCATGGCACTAGTGAGATTCCGTAAGTAGCTTGAATTTTAGTCTTGTCTAGGATAGTGTATGCCGGCCGCTTTGCTGGTGTTGGGTATTCTTCTGTAGGAATAGGGACTATGTTGCATGAAGATCCTGAAAGCCTTTTTATCTCCTGAGCAAAGTCAAACCAAGAAATACTGTCGTCGTTGGTGAAGTGAAATACTCCTGACATCCACTTGCCGCAATTGATAATTTTTATGATAGTAGCCGCAATATCGGCAGCGTGAGTTGGTGTTCCAAATTGATCGTTAACAACCCGCACTTCGGGTCTGCTGTTCATCACCCGCAACATTGTTTTCAAAAAGTTGTTTCCATGCACTGAATAGACCCAGGCAGTCCGTAATACCACTGCATCGTTCCTCATTGCGTACCGTTCGCCCATCAACTTCGATTCGCCGTATACATTCAAAGGATGAACAGGATCATCTTCGGTGTAGGGCCTTGTTCCGGTACCGTCAAAAACATAATCTGTAGAAATGTGAATTAGTTTAGCGCCGCTGCTTCGGCTTACCTCTGCTAAAGATAAAACGGCCTCAGCGTTCACCGCAAATGCTTTTTCTCTATCGTTTTCTGCCTTGTCCACGGCAGTGTATGCTGCACAATTAACGATATATGCAGGCTTGACGGTTGCCACTACATTTTCAACCTGGTTCCTGTTTGTAACGTCCAAATCGGTGCTGTCGAAGAAGTGAAACTCAAGAGGTGAATTAAGGGAAGAAACGTCCTGCAATTCTCTACCCAGCTGCCCATTGGCTCCGGAAACCAGTATCCTGTGCATCATTCAAAATTAGAAATCGATTGCCTAAAAGGGGGAAGCTTCAGGTCCTTTTCAGACACTATTGCATCAGAATTTTTTACTCCCCAATCTATTCCAATCTCTTCGTCACTAAACAGGATTCCGGCTTCGGCCTCTTTGTTGTAAAATGCATCACATTTATACATGACAACTGCCGTTTGGGTCAAGACGGAGAAGCCATGCGCAAAGCCAGCCGGAATAAACATTTGCTTTCGGTTTTCAGCAGATAGTTCAATTGCAAAGTGCTGACCGTAAGTCAATGAATCCCTTCTTATGTCTACAGCTACATCCAAGATAGTACCCTCCAGCACTCTAACTAATTTTGACTGGGCAAAGGGATTTAGCTGGTAATGTAAGCCCCTGATCACTCCGTATGATGATTTTGATTGATTGTCCTGAACAAAAATTGGTGCCACACCGTTCTGCTGAAAATATGCTTGGTTATATGATTCAAAAAAATATCCCCTCGAGTCCTCGAAAACGGATGGACTGAAGATAAGCACTCCTTCTATGTGGCAGGTGTGGAATGCCATTGTTAAAAACTCCAGTACGTACGATTGTTTATTTTTCCCCTATACATCCCTTTCAAATCCGCGATTAATGCATGCGGCTTTGTGATCGAAATGAAGTAGTCCTCTCGCAGCTTTAAATAAGGCTCGTGGCAAACAGAGACAATCACCGCATCATATTCATTGCCTACTTTTTCAATAAGGCCGAACCCGTATTCATGTTCCAGCTCTGTACTATCTGCATGAGGATCGATCACATCCACATTCAAGAAGAACGCCTGTAGTTCACGGACTACGTCGGCAACCTTCGAGTTGCGGATATCACTTACATTTTCTTTGAAGGTAGCTCCCATCACCAGAACCTTAGATGATTTAACGTCCGTGACATTGCTAATAATATGCCTTACCACCTTTCGTGCAACATAGTTGGCCATGTTGTCATTAATGTGCCGGCCGGCAAGAATCACCCGTGAGGTATATCCCAGTTCACTGGCTTTATAAGTCAAATAGTAAGGATCCACTCCGATGCAGTGGCCCCCCACGAGGCCGGGGTGAAACTTGAGGAAGTTCCATTTTGTACCGGCTGCTTCTAGAACCTCGAAAGTGTTGATGTCCATTTTATCGAAGATGATGGACAGTTCGTTCATCAAAGCGATATTCAAATCTCGTTGTGTGTTTTCAATGATCTTGGCGGCTTCTGCCACTTTGATACTTGAAGCTTTATGAATTCCTGCTTTTACCACTAATTTATAAACTCCGGCGATAGTCTCCAGCGATTCCGTATCGCATCCAGAAACTACTTTCACGATTGAGGAAAGCGTATGATTCTTATCACCTGGGTTAATCCTTTCAGGTGAATAGCCTATTTTGAAGTCTATGCCATGCTTCAAGCCGGAAAGCTTTTCAATAATCGGCAGGCAATCTTCTTCTGTACATCCTGGGTATACTGTTGATTCGAACACAACATAATCTCCTTTCTTGATAACCTTTCCTACTGTTTCAGAGGCCCTTTTAACAGGCACGAGATCCGGCACATTATGCTGATCGACAGGAGTAGGTACAGCAACAATAAAGAATCTGGCTCGCCGCAAAACATCTAAGGAATCGGTAAACTCTATTTCTGTATTTTCAAAGCTTTCTTTACCAAGCTCCTTGCTAGGGTCGATCCCCTGTTTCATTAAGTTAATGCGGTGGGCACTGATATCAAACCCAATAACAGAAAGTTGCTTAGCAAATTCCAGAGCAATAGGAAGACCTACGTAGCCCAACCCAATCACTGCTATTTTCTCTCTTTTACTAACCAGTTCTTTCAGCATTTTCTGAGTGATATTGTCTCTTATTATTTTACTTAATACTTAATTTTATTTAATACTTACGAATTCTTTTGGCTGCCTGTTCCACTCTGCGGCTGGTAAGGATTTGAAATACTCATACGTTTTAGCAAGCCACTCAGCACGTTCAACTTTTGGAGCCAACCCCAATAATTCTGTTGCTTTCGTGATATCAGGCTTCCTTTGTTTTGGATCATCAGCCGGCAAAGGTTTGTAGGTGATCTTCACTTTGTTGCCGGTTAATTTCAACACTTCCTCAGCAAAATCCTTCAGCGATATTTCGCTTGGGTTTCCAATGTTAACCGGCAGAGCATAATCGCTTAGTAACAGCCGGTAAATCCCTTCTACCAGGTCATCAACATAACAAAAAGATCGAGTTTGCGAGCCATCGCCAAATACTGTCAGATCTTCTCCACGCAAAGCCTGCCCGATGAACGCTGGCAGCGCTCTTCCGTCATTTAGTCTCATGCGAGGACCATATGTGTTGAAGATCCTAATGATCCGTGTTTCTACGCCATGGAAGGTGTGATAAGCCATGGTAATTGATTCAAGGTATCGCTTTGCCTCATCGTACACACCTCTCGGCCCAACCGGATTAACGTTACCCCAATACTCTTCCGTTTGTGGATGCACTAAGGGGTCTCCGTACACTTCGCTTGTGGAGGCAACTAATATGCGGGCACCCTTTGCTTTGGCTAATCCTAAACAGTTATGGGTACCCATAGCACCGACCTTCAATGTTTGGATAGGAATTTTCAAATAGTCAATAGGACTTGCAGGAGAAGCAAAATGCAAGATGTAATCCAACTCTCCTGGAATGTGAATGAACTTAGTGACGTCATGATCGTAAAACTCGAAGTCTCCTTGCTTAAATAGATGTTCGATATTTCTGAGATCCCCCGTGATCAGATTATCCATGGCTATAACCTTGTAGCCCTCATTGATGAACCGATCACATAGATGAGAACCCAGGAAGCCAGCACCGCCTGTTATCAATATTCGCTTTGACATTTAGTTTTTGTTGAGGTTTGCAATAGGCCTTCCAATACTCTCGTAATAGAATCCAAGCTCCCTGATGGCAATGGTATCAAAAAGATTTCTCCCATCAAAAATGACTTTCTTCCTCATGCTTGAGACGATTTTGAGAAAGTCAGGTGTTCTGAACTCATTCCACTCAGTAGCGATGATCAGGGCATCTGCTCCTTTTAACGCCTCGTATTGGCTATCTGCATATACGATCTTCTCGCCCAATGTATTCTTTACATTTTCCATTGCTTCCGGATCGTAGGCCGAAACTGTGGCACCTGCTTTCAATAATTCTTCAATAATATACAAAGACGGCGCTTCCCTGATATCGTCTGTGTTAGGCTTGAAAGCAAGCCCCCAAACAGCAAAATGTTTTCCCTGCAGATCGTCCTCAAAATACTTCTTCACCTTAGAAACGAGATGCACCTTCTGGCGTTCGTTAACATCCATTACCGCATCTAGTATTCTAAAGTCGTAACCAACCTCCCAGGAAGAATGCACCAGCGCCTGAACATCTTTGGGGAAGCAGCTACCGCCGTAACCAATCCCCGGAAAAAGAAATCTTCTTCCGATCCGTTCATCACTACCAATCCCTTTGCGTACCATATCAACATCAGCACCGAGGCGTTCACACAACTGCGCTACCTCGTTCATAAAAGATATCTTGGTTGCCAAAAACGAGTTAGCTGCATATTTTGTGAGTTCGGCAGATCGTTCGTCCATGAAAATTATAGGATTACCCTGCCTAACGTACGGCGCATACAATTGCTCCAACAATTTTTTTGCTCTATCTGACCGGGTGCCGATTACTATCCTGTCCGGTTTCATAAAATCTTCTACTGCAACTCCTTCCCTCAGGAACTCGGGATTAGAGACGACATCAAATTCTCCTTTGTAGTTCTTGTAGATTGCTTCGTATACTTTTTCCGCCGTACCCACAGGCACTGTGCTTTTGTCAATGATAACCTTATAGTCATCCAATAATTTTCCAATGTCCTCAGCCACGCCTAAAACATAGCGTAAATCGGCCGATCCATCTTCTCCGGGAGGTGTAGGCAATGCAAGAAAGATCACCTGGGCCTCTTTTAATCCTTCATCCAAACCTGTAGTAAAGATCAGGCGCTCTTCCTTTAAATTCCGGTCAAACAACTTGTCGAGCCCCGGCTCATAAATGGTCATTTGGCCGCCTTTTAATTTATTGACTTTTCTTTCATCAATATCCACGCAGGTTACAGTATTACCCGTTTCAGCTAAACAAGTGCCGGTAACGAGACCTACATAACCAGTTCCAACAACAGTAATTTTCATGGTTAGGTTTATTTATTTAAAAAATCGAGTATGTTAGTTGTGATGTAGCGAAGCTGCTCTTCATCCATTTCGGTGTGTATGGGCAATGAAATTACCCGGTGCGTAAGCAAATCGGTGACCGGCAAATGCATTTGCGAAGAACCGAAGTGTTCAAACATTTTCTGTTTATGAGCAGGCACAGGGTAATAAATCATGGAGGGGATGTTGCGCGCCGCAATATAGTCTTGTAATCTGTACCGGTCAACACCCTCAAGTTGCAAAGTATATTGATGAAAAACATGCCGGCTGTTTGGAGACCTCACTGGTGTTTTCACGGCCCCATGCGCAGCGAGCGCTTTGTCGTAATAGTCCGCCACGGCCCGCCGGGCGTCAATAAATTCATCGAGGTGCTTCAGCTTTATTTCCAATATAGCAGCCTGGATGGTATCAAGGCGACTGTTGCAGCCTACAATATCATGATAATACTTTTTGCTTTGCCCATGATTCACTATCATCTTCAACTTTTCTGCAAGCACATCATCCTCTGTGGTGATAGCTCCGCCATCGCCGTAAGCACCCAGGTTTTTTGAAGGGAAGAAAGATGTGGTACCAATCGTGCCGATAGTGCCTGTTTTCCTTTTTTCTCCCTTTGAGAAATAATAATCACATCCAATGGATTGAGCATTGTCTTCAATAACAAAAAGGTTATGGCGTTTAGCTATGGCCATGATCTTCTCCATGTCGGCTGCCTGACCATAAAGATGAACCGGGACAATAGCTTTGGTCCTTTCAGTTACTGCTGCTTCAATTTTAGCCGCGTCGATACAGAAAGAATCAGCATCTACGTCCACGAAAACAGGTGTAAGTCCCAATAAAGCAATTACCTCCGTAGTAGCAATGTAGGTAAAGGAGGGAGTGATTACCTCATCACCAGGCTTGAGGTCGAGAGCCATCATCGCTATTTGCAAAGCATCTGTTCCGTTGGCGCAAGGTATCACATGCTTTGTGTTGTGATAAGCAGCCAGTGAGGAAGCAAAACTCTGAACCTGGGGTCCATTGATAAAAGCGCTGCTTTCCAAAACACTTAAAACAGACGCATAAATTTCATGTTTTAGCTTTTGATACTGCTGCTTTAAATCAACCATTTCAATCTTGCGCATCCGTGTGTATTGCCGTTAAAGTGCGGCAAAAATAGCAAAATAAGCTTTGGATGAAAGTTTGCCCTTATTTTGTACCTCTTCTTAATTCTAACCTGGTTTGACCATCTTATACAACCTTTTCGTCAGGGCTTATTATATAATTATCAGGATCGCAGCCTTGTGGAACCCAAAAGCACAGCGATGGATAAACGGAAGAAAAAACGTCTTCGATGAGCTAAAACGATCTGTTTCTACTGGAAATGTGGTGTGGATACATAGTGCTTCAGCAGGTGAGTTTGAACAGGCCAAACCTATCATCGAGTCATTGAAGAAGAATTATCCTTCTCTTAAAATCGTTGCCAGTTTCTTTTCGCCTTCGGGCTATGATGGCGCACGATCATACCGGCATACGGACCATAATTTCTACCTTCCGCTTGATACAATTTCAAATGCACGTCGTCTGCTCGAGTGTATCGCTCCAAGGCTTGTGATTTTTATAAAGTATGAGTTTTGGTACCATCATCTGAAAGTTATTCAACAACAAAAAATTCCCCTTCTTCTGGTTTCGGCAGTCTTCAGGGAAAGTCAGCCTTTTTTTAAGTGGTATGGAGGCTTTTACTTACGCATGCTGCACTTCTTTCAACATATTTTCGTTCAGGATGGTCGTTCGTTAGAGTTGCTTCATTCTGTTGGTATTGTTGATTGCTCTATCAGTGGAGACAACAGGTTTGACAGGGTACATGAGATTGCCTCCTCTGCAAACGACATCCGGAGGATTACAGAATTCATCGGTGAGAAACCCGTTATTGTGGCGGGAAGTACATGGCCAGATGATGAATTCTATATCAGAAAAGTTATCGAAAAACATCATGATCTGAAGTTTATAATTGCACCACACGAGGTTACAAAGGAGCATCTAAGGCAAATAAAAACGATGTTTCCCTCTGCGATTTTTTACTCGGAATTGGATGAACTAAACCTTAGCACCGTTAACGTGCTCGTGATAGACAGCATGGGCTTGCTATCAACTCTTTACAAGTACGCGAGTATCGCTTATGTAGGTGGCGGCTATACCAAAGATGGAATTCACAATATTTTAGAAGCCGCAGTTTACGGAAAACCTGTGTTGTTTGGACCCAACTACAAAAAATATCGTGAAGCAATAGAATTAATTAACTGTGAAGGTGCCTTTAGCTTCTCTACCGAAGAGGAATTATTGCAATTGGTGACTACACTTCTACAAAACAAGGAGGTATATAATAGGAGTTCCCAGGCATCAGCAAAATACGTTGCTGATCATATTGGTGCCACCGGAAAATTGATGGCGTATATTCAGGAGAAACGTCTTCTTATCAACTGATAGAAGTGTTGCACAGTTGGTTTGCTGTCATTCCAACCGAGTTTAACTTTAAGTTCGCGGTTGATCCAATATTCTGCTTCCTGAAGAATATGGAAGCCATTGATAGTTTTGATGCTACGCTCATACATGGCTTCATCACCCCTAAATAGCTCGTTTATAAAAGTGAATTTATCGTTCACACCAATTCCCTTGCGAAGATCTTTTATGGGAGCTTCTTTTAAGATGTGAGCAAGCTCTTTCCTCTGCTGGTTCAAGCGATCGTTTAATGATTCTTGTGGTTCGCTTAATAACTCGTGGATTTCTTTGTGAATTTGTTGCTGTATTAAGGTGGGTGCCTCCTGTGCTTCAAAGTGCGCTTCATAGATGGACGAGTGAATAGATCTTACCGGCTCTTTCTGAACCTCAGGTACAACAGGTTCGGGCACCCGATACACGTCCTTTTCCGCTACTTTTTTTTCTTCTTCAAACAATGTAGCAGGCCTGGAAACCGGCGGCTTCACAGGTTCCTTTAGTGTTGGCTCGGGTTCACCTACCGATGATGGATGAGCAGCAGCAACGGAAGATGTCGGCATCACAACCGCAACCTTTGACGTACCTAAAACTTTATTGCTCTTTTGGAGGAACGTTAATTCGTTCTGCAAAAGCTGCACGGTAATCAGCATTTGATCTATCCCTGCATTCTGCTGCTTCTGCTGTTGTAATTTATCGAGGAGAACCTGAATGCGTTCCATTTGTTTTAATACTTTTGGCAGCTAAGCAATCGCGAACCACCTGTTATGAACATTAAAAGTAAGAACTGTTTGTAATACAGCAGAATACCGAAAGCCAACAAATTTCTAAAATGTTTATCGAACCTAATATCACACAGGGAGAACCCAGAGGTTGGATAGAAGTAATTTGTGGCTCAATGTTCTCTGGAAAGACAGAAGAATTGATTCGTAGACTGAAGCGGGCAAAGATCGCAAATAAGAAAGTAGAGATCTTCAAACCTCAGCTCGATGTTCGATTTCATGAAATGCGCATCATTTCGCACGACACTAATTCAATTCAATCTACACCTGTCGATAACCCTATGAAGGTGCTGCTAATGGCACATGATGTAGATGTAGTAGGTATTGATGAAGCGCAGTTTTTTGATGAATCTTTAGTTGATGTATGCGATGAACTCGCTATTAGAGGAACTCGGGTGATAGTGGCAGGTCTGGACATGGACTATACCGGCAGCCCTTTTGGTGCGATTCCGTACCTGCTCGCAAAAGCCGATTACATAACCAAACTGCATGCTATTTGTGTACAGTGTGGGCACATCGCTAATTACTCGTACCGAAAGATCCCGAACGAAGACCAGGTACTGCTTGGTGAAAAAGATGTATACGAGCCGCTTTGCAGACGTTGTTTTTTGCCTCACGAAAAGTAAAGTTGATAATTAGTACTGGGTAGCACATTGAACAGCATAAGCCACATATTGTCGCATTTCAAAAAAGACCTTTTACTTGAAATCAGGCAGCAGTATTCATTTTTTGGTATAGCACTTTACGTGGGTGCAACAATTTTTGTATTGTATATGGCGATTGAAGAGCCGGAAAGCAGAATTTGGAATGGTTTGTTTTGGATCATACAACTGTTCATCTCGGTCAACGCTGTTGCAAAAAGTTTTCTTCAGGAAAGTCGCGGACGCATGCTGTATTATCAATACATCACCAGCCCCCAGAACTTTATACTTGCGAAGCTTGTTTTCAACTCCTTGTTGATGATAATCATGACCGCGTTGAGTTTTTTGCTCTTTTGTTTGTTTTTAGGCAGCCCCATCCAAAAACTTCTTCCTTTTATTGGCGTGGCTTTTTTAGGCAGCTGGGGATTAAGCCTGGTGTTTACGTTCCTCGCAGCCATTGCTGCAAAGGCACAACAGAACGCTGCGATAATGGCCATTCTTGGTTTTCCTTTAATTATTCCTCAATTGCTGATGCTAATGAAAGTTTCGAATAGCATGTTTACAAATGCATCTTCTGCTGTAGGATCAACCATTCTGTTGCTAACAATTATGAATTTGCTGATTATTATACTCGCAGTAATTCTTTACCCTTTTCTTTGGAAAGATTGATCCTTCAACATCTGTAGTATGCACAAAAGAAAATGGTCAGCAATAGCCTTCCACCTTAAATTTGTGAACCGAAACGGCATATGAAGAAAGCCTGGTGGAAAATATTATCGATCTTCTTACTGGTATACACTATCATCGGCGGACTTTTGTTTGACGTTCCAAGGGTGATGATACTTAACGAAACCATCCGAAACCTCTACTTTCATGTTTGCATGTGGTTTGCGATGATGATTCTTTTCACTGTGTCTGTTGTAAATGCTGTAAAGTATCTCAACAAAAGTTCCTTGCACTATGATATTCTTTCGAGGAACTATGCTGCTGTGGGGATTGTATTTGGCGTGCTTGGCTATTCAACAGGTGCTATCTGGGCATCCTACACCTGGGCAGACCCCAACAATCCTGCTGTAGCCTCATTTGGAGCAATCGCTAAAGAACCTAAGCTGATTGGCGCTGCGATAGCACTCCTGATTTATTTTGCCTACCTCGTTCTCCGCAGCTCAATAGAAGACATTGATAAACGGGCAAGGATCAGCGCAGTCTATAACGTATTTGCCTTTGCTTTTCTTTTCCCTTCTATTTGGATTCTCCCACGGTTGATGGAAAGCTTACATCCGGGAGGTGAAGGAAATCCTGCTCTGAACCCGAAAGATGTGGACGCACGAATGCGAATGATCTTCTATCCAGCAATAATCGGTTGGACGCTCCTCGGCGTTTGGATAACCAGCCTTAAAGTGCGAATGGATAAGCTAAAAGAAAAAAAACTATCAGTTTCATGATCCGGAAAGCTCTTTTGTCAGCAGCATTCTTCTTATTAACTTTTTTATATTCCGTTGCGCAAAGCAACAAAGTAGAGATGGCCGACACCATGCGCAGCAATGGTAAAATCTACGTTGTTATCGCAGTTATACTCACCATCTTTGCTGGCATCATTATTTATCTGATTAGGCTCGATAAAAAAATCACCAGCCTGGAAAAAGATCTTACATAGCCCGGAGACATCAAATCGATTGCACATGACACAAGAGTCTGAATATAGCTTTTATCAAAGCGTTAATGAAAGTTTTGACAGAGCTGCAAAATTCACCAAATGGGATCCCGGAATTTTGGAACAGATCAAGGCCTGTAATGCAGTGTACCGGATGAAGTTTCCTGTGCGTATGGATGATGGAAGAATTGAAGTAATTGAGGCCTATCGTGTGCAGCATTCGCAGCACAAAACACCATGCAAAGGTGGAATTCGGTTTGCAGCAGAAGTGAACCAGGATGAAGTGATGGCACTGGCAGCCCTGATGACGTACAAATGTGCTATTGTAAATGTTCCGTTCGGTGGAGCCAAAGGAGGTATCAAGATCAGCCCCAAAAAATACTCGCCATACGAGCTGGAAAAGATTACCAGAAGATATACAGCAGAACTCGTGAAGAAAAATTTCATTGGTCCCGGCACAGATGTTCCCGCACCTGATTATGGCACCGGAGAAAGAGAGATGGCGTGGATCGTTGACACTTACCAGAGCTTGCGTCCCGGAGAAATTGATGCACTTGGTGCTGTCACAGGAAAACCAGTTACACAGGGAGGGGTTCGGGGCAGAAGAGAAGCCACTGGGCTGGGTGTGTTCTACGGCATTCGCGAAGTGTGTGGCATGCCCGATGCGATGGAGCGGCTGGGACTGCCGTTAGGTATAGAAGGAAAACGTGTCATTATCCAGGGTTTAGGAAATGTTGGCTTTCATGCTGCAAAATTTTTCCAGGAAGCCGGAGCCAAGATCGTTGCTCTTGCAGAATATGAAGGAGCCATATGGAATGATAACGGCATGGATGTACATGCAGTTTTTGAACACCGCAAAACCACAGGCTCCATATTAAACTTTCCGGGTGCTAATAATTTTGCAAAGAATACGGATGCACTAGAATATGACTGCGACATCCTCATTCCTGCAGCACTTGAACACGTCGTACACAGCGAGAATGCCCTGCGCATTAAAGCAAAAATCATTGGAGAAGCTGCTAATGGCCCGTTGACACCTGAGGCTGATGACGTATTTATTCAGAAAGGTGTGCTTGTAGTTCCTGATATGTATTTGAATGCAGGTGGTGTTACTGTTTCTTATTTTGAATGGTTGAAGAACTTGAGCCATGTTCGATATGGAAGAATGGAAAAAAGATTTACTGAAAACGTTAATGCGCATATAATCGGACAGATAGAGGAACTCACAGGCAGAAAGATGAATGAGCGACAACGCCAGGTTATTATGCATGGAGCTGATGAAGTGGATCTTGTAAATAGCGGGCTGGAAGAGACCATGATCGAAGCAACCCGAGAAATTATGAATGAATGGAGGCGAAATCCACAAATACCGGATATGCGAACTGCTGCATTTGTAGTAGCTATGAACAAAGTCGCTACAACTTATGTTGAACTTGGCATATTTCCTTGACGTTTGCTTGTTTCATAACCTGTGGCAATAGCGCTGCAGCACATCGATTAATCCACATGTCACCAACTTCAGCATCCGAATTTAGAAACCATCTGGTTATAGTTTTGATAATCCCATTGTTCATTAAAACAGATCTATGGCTCTGACAAATCAAATTGGATTAGACGCGGAAAAAGTAAAGCAGTTAGCTGATCACCTGAACAAGCTTTTGGCAAATTACCAGATCTTTTATACAAACGCGAGGGGTTTTCATTGGAACATCACAGGTGACAAATTTTTTGAACTTCATGCGAAATTTGAAGAATTGTACAATGATGTGCTGATCAAGGTAGATGAAGTTGCAGAACGTATCTTAACGTTGGGTCATACCCCCATACATTCGTTTTCTAATTACTTGCAAATTGCTACTATCAAAGAAGCAGTCAATATCTCCAGCGGAAAAGAGGCAATCGAAAACATTGTACAGGCATTTCAGGCACTACTTGTAGTGGAGCGGGAGATTCTTTCTCTTTCTTCGGATGCAGATGACGAAGGCACCAGTGCTTTAATGAGTGATTACATCAGAGAGCAGGAAAAACAGATCTGGATGTATGCTGCTTATCTCAAGTGACTTCAAGAGTTATCGGTCCATTTGCTGCTGTTTATAGCATCTTATTATTCCTTCAAATATTTAATCTTAAAAACCCTGTTCCGGCTATCTGGCGATACCAGGACACACGTAACGTCTTTTCTTTTGTATCCTAACGTTTTCATCGCAGCTGCATACAACAGCTGGACAGTTGCAATTTTTGAGCTCTTCTATATCTATGGTATACAACTACTCAGTTGCATGATGGCACATTTTTTAAGGTTCATTCTCTTATGCTACTTGTATAAAAAACACGAGCAGAGTTTTGAACACAAAATCCTAAAAAGAGATCACCTTAAAAATTGATGCAGTATGATAGCTATGAACTTTCGAGGACCGTTTAGAATACGAGTCGACCGCAACAAGGCATTGCCCGAAATCAGACATCCGCAAGATGCAATTGTGCGGGTCACTCGCTCCTGTATCTGCGGTTCTGACCTTCACCTGTACCACGGTCTGGTGCCGGACACACGTGTGGGAATGACTTTCGGACATGAGTTTACAGGGGTAGTAGAAGAGGTAGGAACAGAAGTGACAAATGTAAAAGTAGGTGATCACGTGATGGTGCCATTTAATATAGCCTGTGGCGCATGCCCGTTTTGCCAACAACAACTCTTCGGCAATTGTCACGAATCTAATCCACAAGCTACAGCCGTGGCAGGCATTTTCGGGTATTCGCATACTGCAGGCGGCTATGATGGCGGGCAGGCAGAATATGTGCGTGTACCTTATGCCAATGTGGGACCAACGATAATACCGGATGGAATGGATCTGGATGATGCTGTATTGCTAACCGATGTGGTACCTACGGGATACCAGGCGGCCGAAATGGGAGGTATTCAGAAAGGAGATACCGTGGTAGTGTTCGGTGCGGGGCCCGTTGGAATAATGGCTGCCCGTTGTGCATGGCTTTTTGGTGCAGGCCGCGTTATTATCATCGATCATATTGATTACAGGTTAGAATTCGCCAGGAGCTACGCTTATGCCGAAGCTTATAATTTTAAAGAAATAGGTGATCCCGTGGTTTTCCTGAAAAGAACTACTGGTTGGTTTGGTGCCGACGTATGTATAGATGCTGTGGGTTCAGATGCCGCCGGTGATGCCTTTCAAACCCTTGTAGGTCGCAAGCTTCCGCTCACCGGGGGTGCTGCTACCGCCTTACATTGGGCGATTAACTCAGTTAAAAAAGGTGGCATTGTATCCATAGTTGGAGTATACGGGCCCTTGGACGCACTTGTACCCATTGGAAACGTGGTGAATAAAGGCATAACCATTCGTGCTAACCAGGCTTCAGTTAAACGCTTGCTACCAAAGTTGATAGACCACGTAATGTCGGGTAGACTGAACCCTAAAGAGCTCATTACCCATCGGATACCTTTAGAAGAAGTGGCAGAAGGATATCACATCTTTTCGGCGAAGCGTGATAATTGCATTAAACCATTACTTATTCCCCCATCAGCCTACGCGGCTTAAATATTTTTTATGGAAAATAAAATTGAACCAGATAAAACTATAGAGGCGGATCTTGACAGACGCATTGCAAACACACCTAAAGATATTCCTGGCTGGGGCATCGATGCAGATCCTGAGAATGATCCCACATACCCGATCAAGCATTATAATGGGGCAGATCACCAGCGATTCAATTATGAAAAGCCTACTCAGCAGCCGCTACAAGAGGAAATCTTGCATTCCATTGAGCGGCCCGGTGTGACACGGGTGTTTGGCACCTCAACACCACCGTCTGGGCTGAGCGGTAGGATCCGGCGCTTTGCATTTAAATATAGCGAATCAACGTATGCACATTGGGTTCCTTTAGTCTTGGCTGACCGGGTAAATGTGGTTGAAGGAATACTCGACGACCTGAGGAAAGGCATAGTCCCCAATATTTTTGCTGAGAAAGGATGGCAAGCAGAGTGGAAATACAATAGGACTGAAATGATTCGGAATATAGCCATCGGTGTGGTGGTAACGGCCTCCCTATTTGCGCTGTTGTCGCAAAAGAAGAAGATCCGCAGAAGCTTTAGTTAATACATGTATTTCTTACAGGCGAACTCATGGAAAGGGCTTAGGCCCTTTTCCTTTTTTAGCACCATTGCTGGTTCAGTAAACGCAGCAATACGGCACGACATTTTATATATAATGAGAAAAGAGTGCATCATGGAAAAAGATCAAGCGAACAATAACCGGGAGGAAACATTGGGAGGAAGAATTCCAGAAAATAATCCATCTAAACCGATGGACAGTAAAAGAGAAGTAGAAAACTCTGAAGATCAGAAGATAGATCAGGATTTTCCCGGCTATCCCCACTACCCTGCACGCGAAGACATCATGGATCAACGGAATGATTTTGTTCGCGAAGACGTAGATGTGGAAAATCTTCCCAATTCAAGAAATGCAACTGGTGTGAGTCAACGCTATGCGCCAGAACAGAACGATGAAACCCTTAGCCAGGCTATGCCCGCAGATGATGATGAAGATCTTGATTTTAAACCTGGTACCGAGGCGGATGTGTCACCAGACGAAGTAAAGGCTCTTGAAGACGTAAACTACACGCACACCCGAGATGAACAAAATCTTAGAAACGCACGCCTCGACAACACTGATTTTGACGGTGATGAGCTGAATGAAGGAAGCTTTGGTGACCAACTGAGCGATGTAGATCTTGACATTCCTGATAGTGCAGATGAAACCAGTACAACAGCTATGGGTCAGGGCGATGAAGAAAATAAGTACTATAGCCTTGGTGGCGACAGGCACGAAAGCCAGGAAGAAGACCCTTACTCTGGTCCTAACTCCGACAACTACTGACAAATGAAAACATATGAAACCGTACCTTTTTCTGATGTTTTGCTGGTGTTGCATGGCGTGCAATGCCGGCAGGAAAATCGTAGTAGAAAACAAAACTAAAAGTGACGTTGAAATAGTATGGGTCATTAAAGAAGACAGCATCCATCAAAGTCCATTGTACATCTCCAACTCGGATGTTGTGAAACTGACCATTCACGAAAACTCTCCGCGAAAAAAAATGAAGTTCACTGTAGGTTCCGGGAGTTGGACACCTGCGGTGTTAAACAGTTTTGCAGACGACCTCCATTCAATGCAGCTGAAATGGAATACCGGTTTTATAAAACTAGATTCCAGTGTTAAGATTGTTGACTTTCTCCGTATTAGAAGAAAGGGAATTGATAACAGCGTCATACATATTGTTATGAAATAACAATGCTGTGCGACAGCAGCCCTCCTCCTGTTTTCTAATTTGCATTTTCCCTAATTTTAGCCCGCCACTAATTCACCACCTTTGTCAGACCAATGCTGATTGGTCTGAACGCAACATAAATAGATAGCCTGTGCAGAAGAAAACCGTCGCCAACATTTCATTGAAGAACCTGAAATATTTACCGGCGTTTGCTGAATTTTTACTCGGCAGACTTCGAGAGTATGCTGAAAACCAGCTTCGGCTGTCAAGAGAAATCGATCTGCCGCTACTTAAAGTGCTGAAAGGGAAGACTGACGAGCAGCTGATTGAAATGTCGATGAAGTCCGGCGGAGAACTACTAACGTACCTTGCTCAAAACAAAGCCGATGAACAGATAGAAGCGGCTGTCATTCTCTGGAAAAAAAATCAGCTCCCTCACATCGATCAAAAGGATATTGTTGCAGAAGATATCAACCTGGTGAATTTTGTTCGGAAGAGAAACTTTTTGCACTTTATTAAAAGCTATACGCAGGACGTGCCTACGATATTTGCGCTCACAGAGGAGATTGACAGGTTTGTCATGAAATCTGAACTGGAATCGACAAATACTTACATCGACCTGTTGCGCAATCACATTCGTGAGCAATCTTATCTTAACGAAAAGATTACCAACACATCTCCCGGTATTATCTATCTTTTTAATCTTGGCTCTAATTCAATAAGCTTTGTCAATGAAACTGCTGAGGAATTTTTCGGCATGAGCCGGGAAGACTTTGTAGCCTTAGGCAACAGGGTGCTTGAAAAGCTAATTTATCATGAAGATATCGGACTGGTCCTTGACCTGCTGTCCGACGTTGTCAGGGAGGGCAATAAAGAAGACTGGTCTTTGGAACTGCGACTCAAAAAAGAGAACAACGAATACCTGTGGATGCGCAATTACGTTTCGGTATTCAAAAAAGATGAGCACGGTCGCCCTGTAGAATTAATAGGTAATCTTATCAACATCCACAGCGAAAAAGAAACAGCAGAGCAACTAAGAAGAAGTGAGGAGCGTTACCGGCAGGCTGCACAACTAAGCCAGATCGGACATTTCACACTAAATCTGCACTCAAAAGATGTGTACTTCACCGAAGAGCTCAATCACATTTATGAATTAGACCCCAGAAAATCGCATCATAAATATGAAGAAGTAATCAAATTCCGTCACCCCGATGATGAATCAGTAGTTCGTAACAAGCTGGAAGAGTGTTTTAGAACTCGTCAACCATTCAACTTTCATTTTCGTATTGTCACAGAATCAAAAAAAGAAAAAACACTGCACACGCAGGGTGGTCTTGTGTACAACAGAAATGGTGATCCCATTGAGCTTGTAGGGACCGTTCAGGATGTTTCGGAGCGGCAAACATTGATCCAGCAGCTACAGGAAAGTGAAAAGCTGCACCAGCAGGCGCAGTCTTTAGCGCACCTTGGCAACTGGTCGCTCGATCTTGCTACAATGAATTACACGTGGTCTGAACAGATGTACACGATCTACGAAATGCAAAAGCAGGATTATTTTGCCGCCAAGGAATGGGAAAAATACATTCATCCTGAAGATAAGAAAGAGGTGCTTGACTATTTTGAAACATGTTTGAAAAACAAAACACCCTACGACAAGATACACCGCATCGTCTTAAAAAACGGCACTGTAAAAGTGCTGCATCGCAAAGGCGAATTTGTGCTGGATAGCAATGATGAACCCGTACGATTAATTGGCACTACGCAAGACATAACAGAACAATACAGAGTACAACAGGAGCTCAAAGAGAATCAAACCTTCATCCGAAAAATTGCTGATGCCACGCCGTCCATTATCACTTCTTACAACATCAATACCGGGAAGTATGTGTTCGTTAGCGAAGGCCTCCAGAAGCTCCTTGGTTATGACCCTGCCGAGGCATTGAGGGATGGCGTGCAGTTCTTTTTCAAGCTCATTCACCCAGACGATATTTCGGAGCTTACCACAAGGAATAACGAAGCTTTGCAGCAGGCAAATGAGCATCCGGAAAGGAATGACTTAATCCTGGAGTTTACGTATAGAATGAAACATCAGAATGGTAAATACAGATGGTTTCATACATACGGAACTATTTTCGACCGAAACAGCAACGGTCATGTGGAGCACGTCCTCAATATCTCACTTGACGTCACGGAACAGGTAGAGGCGTC
>DASQNW010000339.1:0-3775 GCA_035644775.1 Chitinophagaceae bacterium
CATAAATCTGTTTATCTACAGTTTTCAGTCGCACTAACTTGTCCGTGTAAAATTTGCGAGTGTTCTGGTCCCACCAAAGCTCTGGGCATCTTAACGTGTCTCCTTTAATGTTAGCCACCACGACACTGTCCCTAAGGTATACCTTGTTCAGGTGCTCGAAATACTTACCATAAAGCGCATCTAACTGGCTATCCTTTTTTCCGGTACTGTCGAAAAAATCTACGTGAAGTTTTTTAGGAAACTCAATATATACCGTGTCCGCTAAATATCGAAGCATTAATGGCGCCACTAGTTTTGCTCTCAATTTACCCTGTTGGCTAAGCAGGCTTTCGATATTCGTGGCTTCTTCCACCATCACCTTGCGTGTATTCCAGGCATTCACCTCGCTTACATCATTCTCACATCCTAAAATAAAGAAGCAGCTACAAAAGATAGCTGCCCGCACAAAGAAAAGAAGATTTGGAGCTTTAATCATAGCGGCGCTTGTTGAACCAAAGATCACTGAAGTTTAATCCAACAGAAAATCTGAATAGATCTTCTTTAAGCACATTGCTATTGGTGCCTCTCCTGAGATACTCCATTCCAATGTTCAAAATAGTAAACTGGCCGGGACTTAGCCTGTTGTAATTAGCAATCGGTAGACCCACACCAAACGTGAAGCCAGTTTGCGGCAACTCCCTGCCTACCGAAATATAGTCAGGGCCGGTGAAAAAACCGACGCGGTAACGCAAATTGCTTAAGTAGTTTGATGCGGGTTTTGCTTGCAACTGCGCACCCACTCGAAGCTGCCATGAATTCTGCACTGCATCTTGTTCACCAAAAAAGCGGAAGTCGCTCCATTTACTGCTCACGTAGTCTACCCCAACCAACCAACCACTTCCTTTTTCCTCAGTATGATCAATTACAAAACCTGCTGTGTAGGACGATGGATAAACTACCGCTCCTTTCACATCTAGCTGGTCGTATACACTGTCTACCCTGCTAATGGCGCCATTCGGGTCTGACGCAAACGTTTCTCTAATTATGTCACGACTGCCATTTAGATCTTGCTTCCAATTACCGGAAACGCCCAAACGCAAGATGGTTTCTTTGTTGATGTCGATCTTGTACTGAGCACCTGCATTGAAAAACACGTTGCCAAAATAGCTTCTGGTAGTGTGGTTGGAGCGCTGGTAACTAGCTAACGAGTCGCCATAAAGAGTTCTCTGCGTACTATATTCCCTTCTACCAAAAAAATAGCTGATCGTACCGCCGATGCTGAAGTTTTTTATAGCAATGCCTGTTCCGATGTTCGGTAAAAAGCTTCCGCCAGACCCGGAGAATTCGGTTAATGCGCTATCTATTTTTTTACCCGTAGATGGATCTGTAAGTTCTTCAAATTTGTCGATCTTATAACTAATGCGGCTCACCGGACGAAGGCCGAAGCTCAAGCCCCAGTTTTTATTCAAGGGGAGTCCCACCTGCACATGCGAAAAATATCCGTAGGAAGAAGAAAATTTTATTGGGTCATTAGGATTTCTGAGCGTTCTATTTTCATAATCAATGCCCACATCAAGCAGAACGCGACCTGAGGTATTGCGTCCCGAGCGCTCTTCCGTGTACATTTTAAAGTTTGAATACGATGCTGGGTTTGTATAGTTGATTGAAAGCACGTCTGCATAGCCTGCAGATATACCACCCATTCCTCTGTTCACAATGTTTGTGTTGGGAGTAAGATCTCCTATACCATAGCGAGAATAGGGAGAGTTTTGCTGAGCAGATGACGAGATAACAATAAACGCACAAAGAAAAGTAAAAGCTATTCTGATGAAAGAAGACCTAACGCTAATGATTGACTTTGCTGATAGCATACAAACCTTTAAAACTTAAATCGGGGATTGCAAATATCTGTGTTTTCAAATGGGGCTCAAAAAAGGGTATATCACCCCCGGTTAAAAGCACGTTAAAGTTCCTATACCTTCTTTGGTAGCTTTCAATGATTCCCTCTATCTCCTTTGCCATTCCCAGGACAACACCGGATTGCAGGTTTGTGGCGGTGTCATAACCTATAAGAGGTACATTCCAGTCAGCTTTTGCAAGGGGTAGTTTTGCTGTGTACTGATGCATGCACCTGAAACGCATTTCCATTCCCGGTGAAATGGAACCTCCTAAAAATTGCGCACTCTTGCTAATAAAATTGTAGGTGATGCAAGAGCCTAGTACTATCACCAGGTTGTGTTGTTGCGGATACAAATGAACAGCTGCTGCAGCAACGGCAAGCCGGTCTGATCCCATTGTTTCAGGCTTGCCTACAGAGAGTGTAAACGGAAGGGCCGAATCACTCGACAACAGGTGAAAACTAGTGCGGGCCCGCAACAATTCTTCGATCTGCTGATTGTGGTTGACAACTGAAGAAAGGATGGAAAACTCAGGTTGATGCGATAGAATTATTCGATTGATTTCCTCAATGTCATCATTCGGTAGTATGTGTTGCGCCAGGATCTTTTCTTCATGAAAAACAGCAGCCTTCAATCGAGTGTTTCCGAAATCTAAACAGAGTGTTTTAGGCATGAGGGAATCCAACAATGCAACGAAATTAACGTATCCGCTATCATGCATTTCAATTGCAGTATAGTTTTTGCTATACTGCACATGATTTTTGCACATAGAAGCACTTATAGATCCGATAATATGTGGAAACCATCGCTATCAATAGTCATGTGCACCTTCAACGGTTCACGATACTTGAGAGAACAGTTAGATTCAATTGTGGCTCAAACCTATCCAATTACGGAGATGCTGATTTTTGATGATGGGTCTACCGATGAATCAATGCAAATCTTAGAAGAATATGAGAAACAATTCCCATTCATTTCTCTGCACAGGAACGAACTTAACCTTGGCTTCAACGCAAACTTTGAGAAGGCTTTAAGAAGCGCTACTGCCGAAGTAATAGCTATCGCAGACCAGGACGACTATTGGCATCCGGAAAAAATCGAGCGGATGATTTCCCGCTGGGACAGATCAAAACCTATTATCCATTGCGACTCGCAACGGTTCAAGAATAAACGGGTCGAAAATACCGCTGCTAAAAAACTCAACTGCCGGTTTGAGGGGATAGATTCGAGAAAACTTTTTTTGTTTAACTCCGTTAGTGGTCACGCTACAATTATTCAAAAGAGCTTTTTACCATTTATCTTCCCTTTCGACGAATCTTTATATTACGATTGGTGGATAGCTTTTGTAGCAAGCTTCAATGGAGGAGTGGCTTATTTAAATGAAACACTGGTGTACCAGAGAGTTCACAGCTCCAATGTCTCTATTGACAGCAAGACGGCTACACGAGAGAGCTTTCAGCGGTACCGTGATATTGTTACACGACATGTAAGAAAATTTTTGACAGCGCCCAACTTACCTCCCCATGTTAATGAATTTGGAAATAAACTTTATCAGTGCCTCACCTCTTTGTCGGTGAAAGAAACTAAGTTCACTTTATTCCTGTTTATGTTTAAAAACCGTCACCTGGTATTCTACTACAAAAAAAGGAGGATGCCCTTATTTTCACATTTCAAGCATGCTATACGTTGGGCTTTTATAGATCAAAATCGAAACTCGATAAATTTTTAAAATGGCCGTTTAGCTTCACTTTTTCTTTTAATTGCTCCATTTCTGCCAGCAGCGGTAACACTTTAGTAAGGTGACGTTTTAAATATTCCTGACGCTGACGTTCATCGAACAAATTCAACAATTCGTATTCTTCCTGTAAGGATAATCCAATGTGGTGAGCAACGTCATA
>DASQNW010000340.1:0-2218 GCA_035644775.1 Chitinophagaceae bacterium
TGCAGACTAAGTATCTACCGCTAACAAGGTGTTTCTGCAACAGCGGCTTGATAGTTTCCTGAAAGCAACCATTAATTTGTGAGTAGTTTCCTGTTGAGATTACTAAAGAGATCATTAAATTTAAGCTGATGGAACACGGAATACTTCCCCATCGGAGAATCTTTTTCCGTTTCCAGTAATTACAAATCAAAACATATGATTTCAGATACTACCCTGATTAGGCTTAGCCTCAAGGACATGGACTGGGCAACTGCTTTGCTGACTGAAGCTTTTCTTAATGAACCTCCTATTCCTCATCTTTTCCACGAACCTCATAAAAAAAAGCAAGCCACTTACTTTATGAGATGCAGTTGTGCTTATGCGCTGCTGTTTGGAGAAGCCTACACCGATCAGGAAAGAAACGGAGCCGCTTTATGGCTGTTACCGAATAACACGGCTATGACTCCGGGAAGAATGTATAAGGCAGGTATGCTTTCTGCACCCTTTACATTAGGATTAAGCACCTTTGGCCGTTTTATGGGTTTTGCTGGTCACACGGACAAACTACATAAACAAGCAGCCCCAATGCCTCACTATTACCTGTTTGCTTTAGGCGTAAAGCCTTCTGCACAGGGCAAAGGCATTGGTGGTAATCTTATAAAGGGCATGCTGCAGCGCATTGACCATGAGAAAATGCCAACTTACTTAGAGACACAAAACGAAAACAATGTGAGCTTATACCAGAAATTTGGTTTTGAGCTAGCCGCTCAGGGCGAATTTCCTAAATTGGAGGGGCTTTGCAATTATGGGATGTTAAGAAAAGCGGTCACTTAGGCTGAAAGATAGCCGATTGTAAATGGTAAGGATGTCTTGATGTTTTCCAGCTTTACTATCCAACTGTTTGGGAACTTATCGGCACTTAAGGAAATTATGCAGCGGTTTACGATGAAAAGCGGTATACAACAGAGCATTTGCAAAAGCATGGCCAAAGTGCTACCTTTTAACTGTAAATTTTCAATCCGCAAAGCAAAAGTGAAGCGACAGAACACAGAAAGCCATGCTTTCAATAGATAACAGAATAGGAAATGCCACCACAGCAGAAACACCTGTTCCGTTAGCCGCAATCAAAACGACCTTCATGTATAAAGTGACCATTCTACTTTGCTTGACAGTTTTAGGCGGTGTAGCACATTCAAAAAACATTTATTCAGCCTTACAGCTGAATGAGAACACAGACTACAAAACTTCAAGGCCAAAAAATTTTGTTGAAACCATTACGTATTATAATTCCAATGGTAAGCAAGTTGACACCTACGTGAAAGCTTTTGATAAAGCCGGAATGCTTATAACAGAGGAACAGTATGAAAGTGGAAATTTAAAAGCAAGATTGACGTATACAAATGACACCACTAAAAGACTAAAGCAGAGTAGGGTTTAGAGAGATGGGCACAAATCGGCTATTCGCCAAGCCGATGGACATTGTTTGCAATTAAAGATTCAATCTCACTGCCCATAACCTGTGCCTGGCGCAATATGGGCTTTTGAAAAAGTTGAACACATACCTCTATTCAACAACACGGAAACGGTTCGGCTGAAGTTTTTCAAACTCCCATACTGCCTGGAATCCTCTTTCGTTTGCTTCAATGATCGCTTACAAATGATTAAAAAAATCAGGTCAAAACTTTCGGTATCTGAAATCAAACCTGCAATCGGTGAGTAGTTGAGCTGGATAATCTTGTTGATTGCCGGTAGGGCTTTGGTACGCGAAATGAAAACTGCCGGACATGATCTTGTTTGCTGTATCCAAACGTGTGAAATTGATTACAGCGGAGTCTCCAGAAATTCCATAATTCAGTCCGTTTATTCTAAAGGAAGACCATCCATAACCATTATGTATATTATAGGGGGTGTTGATTACAGGGCTATACCCTCTTAAAACAAAAGTCAAAGACGAGCTGTCCGGGCCATACAGGTAAAAAAAGTATGTAGGTCCAATATGGTGCACGACATGAGTATCGGGTGCAACAGCATTCATAACCCAGGCTTTGCCATTTATCAGGCAGCCGCAGGTGTTTGCACCTGTTTGCGTTGCAGGAGGAAGCTTCAAAAGTTCTGGATTCGTTTCTTCCTCTTTTTTGCAGCCTATAAATAGGATTAGTGAAAAGAAGAAGAGCATATATTTTTCTGTCATAACCAGGTACTTTTTTGTATGCATTCAGCCTTGAGCCGGCAACGGGTA
>DASQNW010000341.1:0-6303 GCA_035644775.1 Chitinophagaceae bacterium
ACGACAAGCTTTATCATCTGCAGTCAGAATACCCTTCCTATCCTTTACACACCGTTGTTGCCGATGTAGCAGTAGAAAACGACTGCCGTCATTTTATAGAATCGACTGAAAAGGTGTATGGAACCATTGATATCCTTATAAACAATGCGGGCATATCCATGCGGGCTCTGGCAAAAGATGCATCGACTGATGTTCTGCGCGAGGTGATGGATGTAAACTTCTTTGGTGCCGTTTTCTGCACCCGATATGCATTGAAATCAATTACAGAACGTAAAGGCATCATCGTTGGTGTGTCATCAGTGGCGGGATATAGAGGGCTTCCTGGCCGCAGTGCGTACTCCGCATCGAAGTTTGCATTGCAAGGTTGGTTAGAGTCGTTGCGGACCGAACTGATGGATGCGCAGGTGCATGTGATGTGGGTTTCGCCGGGCTTTGTGAGCTCAAACATCCGGCAGACTGCTTTGGACAAAGAAGGACAACATGCTGAAAACCTGATGGACGAGAAAAAGATGATGCCTGCCGACGAGTGCGCACGCCGCATTCTTCGTGCTATCGAAAAGAAAAAACGAACCCTAGTGATTTCATTTACAGGAAAGCGTACCGTGCTGATGAATAGGTTATTCCCATCCCTGACCGATAAGCTCGTGCACGATTTTTATTTCAAAGACGGAGAATTGATCAAATAACAAAATGCAGTACCAGCAATCAGCTTTTATCTTTGGCCCCTGGAAAGCTTGAGTTATATCTATGCCCTTAATCACGCTCACATCAGATATTGGCTACCAGGACTATCTTGTCGGCGCTATAAAGGGCAGGCTGTTGCGCATTAATCCTGAATTCCAGTTCATTGATATTTCACACAACCTCTCTCCTTTCAACTACCCGCAGGCTGCTTATGTATGCCGGAGCGCTATTAAAAATTTTCCGGAGTACACACACCATCTCGTGCTCGTGAATCTCTTCGACTCAAAGCCCGAGCAAATACTCATGGCGTTTCATAAAGATCAGTACGTGATTTGTGCAGACAATGGTTTGATGAGTATGATCCTTGAAGAGCGGCCTGAAATGGTCATCGGCATCCCGCTGGATAAAGTTGCTATAAAAAGCACCTTGTACTGTATTGATGTAATTGCAAAAGCAATAACACAACTAGTAAATGGTGAACCCATCGAAAGGATAGGAATACCGGATACACAGTACAGTGAAATCAACCCACTTCGTCCTTTGTTAGGAGAAGGCTGGATAGAAGGTCAGATCATTTTCATTGACAACTTTGAAAATGTCATTGTGAATATCACACACGAGCAGTTTGAACAACAGCGTAAGGGAAGGCGGTTTAAAATACGATTCAAAAGAGATGAAGTAATCGACCGCATCAGTGGCTCGTATGCAGATGTGCCGCAAGGCGAGAAGCTGGTATTATTCAATAGTGCCGGTTACATGGAGATATCAATTAACAAAGGAAACGCAGCAGGCCTTTTTGGGCTAAAAGGATTTACGGGTAAAAACATGCAAACTACGTCAATGATGCAGAACCGCCTATTTTACCAAACGGTGAGAGTGGAGTTTGAATAGCTTGCCAAAATAGCCATCGACAGCAACGTTTCTCACTTCGGAGCACTTGCACTAGAGTAAAAATCAAGAACTTTCTTTCTAAGCACAAAATCATACCGGGCGCTAATCAGGTTGATGGTAGCCCTGTCGAGGCGATCTTTTGCCGTTAAATAATCAATTGATGTTCCCACGCCCGCAGCATACCGTACTTCAGCCGCGTTGAACGATTCTGTATATGCATTTACCTGCTCCAGCAAGACCTTGTACCGTTCATACGCATTGGTCATATTGAGGTAGGCCTGATCAATTTGCTGGCGCAAAAGCAGTTTTGTATTTGACTCCTCGAGCTCGCTGTTCCTGTAGGCTATTTCAGCAATTTTGATCCTGTTCCGGGCCTGCATTCTATTGAAGATGGGTATGCTTACACCCACGCCCAGCGAAGTAGATATGTTGTTTTGCAGCTGGTTGTTGTAAGGAATTTTACCTGCTGCATTTTGTGCGATGCTGGAGTAGTTGGTATTTGAACCCGCACCAAGCGAGATAGTGGGAAACAAAAAGCCCCGGGCCGAACGCACTGCATATTCGCTACTCTTCTTTCTAAGTGCAACCGCTTTCACTAAAGAGAATTGTTGTAAAGCATTTTGATATACCTGGTCTGAGCTACTGGCATAACTTGTAAGAAATTCTTCTGCATCAATCCGGTCGAGTTTTATATTCTTGCTATAGGGCCTGTTCATCAACTGCGCCAGGTTCAGTTTGGAAGTCTCGAGTTGATTTCGTGCATTTACAATTGCCAATTGATCATTCATCAACTGCCCTTTTACATCGAAGAGATCTGAAGGCTTTATTGCCCCCTGCTCATTCAAAATACTTAAACGATCGAGCTGACGCTGGCTCACTTCAGCCTGCCTTGTTGCCGATACCACTACATCTTCATTGTTCAAGACCTGGAGGTAGGCTAATATCACGTCTAGTACCAACCTGTCCCGGGCCTGCTGCCACTCCATTTTAGATGCTTCGTATGCCGCAGCATTCTGCCTTGTGTTGTTTTGCAACGCACCACCATTAAACACCACCACACCGGTATTCATGCCATAATTAGCAGAGCTCAGGTTTTGGTTTACGTAGCTGTTGGAGAACGGATCAATACTCCGTCCTTGGTAAATGCCGTGGTTGATATCAGCGCTTAAATACGGCAACATATTACTTTTTGATTGCCTCCAGTTAACCGCAGCATTCTCGGCTAATAAACCGGATTGCTTTACCGGTATGTTGTGCGCAAGAGCCGAATCAATGCATTGCTGCAGCGTGAAGGATTGAGCAGCCACAGCATTCGTAATGGAAAACATTATGAAACTCAAAAAGAATGCACGATTCATTTTACACATTGTTTAGCGATCTTTCTGATATGGATTCAATGCGGCCGTCGAGCAGGTTCACGATCCGGTGCCCGTAAGCAGCATTCTTTTCAGAGTGAGTTACCTGCAGTATGGTGACGCCTTCATTATTTATTTGTTGAAACAAGTCCATTATTTCTTCACCCTGTTTTGAATTGAGATTTCCTGTGGGTTCATCTGCAAGCAATACCTTCGGTTTAGCAATCAATGCTCTTACAATACCTACCAACTGTTGCTGGCCTCCTGAAAGCTGGTTGGGGAAAAGATCCCGCTTACCAACGATGTTAAACCTATCGAGCATGTCAGAGACCATTGCTTTTCTTTCAGATGACTTTACGTTTTGGTACAATAGCGGTGTCTCAATATTTTCATAGACGGTGAGTTCATCAATCAGATGATACGCCTGAAAAATGAAACCTATGTTTCTTTTGTAAAGCTCTGTACGCTGTTTTTCTCTTAATGCAAATACCGACTGGCCCATGAAGTTGTAAACACCTTCTGAAGGTGTGTCCAGCATACCAATGATGTTTAGTAAAGTTGTTTTCCCAGAACCGGAAGGGCCCATAATGGATAAAAACTCACCTTCCGAAACTTTCAGGTTAATGTCTTTCAAAATGAAGGATGGCCTGTTTCCTACGTTTAACCATTTAGATATGTGCTGTAGTTCGATCATAAGAAGTAATTAGTTCAGGTGACGTTTTTATTAATGGTGTCAAATATGTACCAGACTGCATAGCTGCTGGTTTACAAGGTTTTAGCATCAATTGCAATTCTGCGAGTGTCCGGTTTTGATACAGTTCTGTACGCTTTACCCTCCGGTGGAAATTAATAAAACGGGGAAAGTAGAAACTCTCCCCGGCTACTAAACACAACTTGCTCATGCCTTGAGCAGCGAAATCATTATTCTGTACGTAAACTTTTTACCGGGTTGGCAACTGCCGCTTTTATGGCCTGGAAACTAATAGTTGCAAATGCAATAACTACTGCCGCAACTCCTGCCAGAACGAACACCCAAGGATTGAGGTCAGTTTTATATGCAAAATCCTTGAGCCATGAATGCATCACAATTCCGGCTATAGGAGCTGCCACCGCAAAGGCAAAGAGCACCAGCTTCAAAAAGTCTTTAGAAAGCAAGTTGATCACATTGGACACGGAGGCACCAAGAACCTTTCTTATTCCTATTTCTTTCGTGCGTTGAATTGTGCTATACGATGCAAGTCCCAATAGGCCGAGGCAAGAGATGAATATTGCAAGAATAGCAAAGTTCAAAAACAAACGGCCAAACCTTTCCTCACCTCGATACTGCTCATCGAACGATTCATCCAAAAAGAAATAGCTGAATGGACGGCTTGGAATAAGCTCTTTCCATTTATTTTCCACAGCAGCAATCGTTGCCGGTAAACTACCGCTTGATACATTGATGCACACCAGATTAGAGCGCCCAGAATCAATGCGCATGCTTAAAGGTTTTATATCTTCTTGCAGAGAACGGAAATGAAAATCTTTTAGAACACCTACTATTTTGCCTTCCCTGCCCCACTGCTTGAAGCGCTTGCCGATTGCATGCTCAGGACTCGAATACCCAAACATCTTTACGGCAGCTTCGTTGAGGACCATTGCCTGTGTTGTATCAGTACCGAACTCCCTTGAAAAAGATCGGCCTGCCGAAATCTTCATGCCGAAGTGATTGATATAATCAAAATCGACAAAGTACAAATCAAGATTAGCCACTTGTAAGTCGCCGGTTTTGTTTTCAATTTCTGAATAAGCTGCAGCATTGCCGCCACCTGGAACGCTTGACGCCATGGCAACAGACTTTACACCCGGCAATCTTTCTATTGATTCCTTGAAAGCCTTTTTTCCAGGATCGCCATTAGAGTCAAGAATCAACATCTGGTCTTTCCTAAACCCTAAGTCACGGCTGCGCATAAACTTCATCTGATTATATACAACAATGGTTGCAATGATCAAGACAATGGATATGGTGAACTGAAATACTACAAGGCCTTTTCTAAGCGCAATTCCCCTCGTGCCGGTCACGAACCTGCCTTTGAGAACAACAATAGGTCTGAAGGAAGACAATACAAAAGCCGGATAAAGGCCAGCTAATAAGCCAATGACAACAGCAGCAACGAAGATGCCTAGGATGTACAAAGGATTTTCAAACACACCTCCGCTGACCGTTTTTCCAGCCAGTTGGTTGAAGAGCGGCAAAAGCAGCAATGCCAGTATAATGGTGAAGAAGAATGCAATCAGGCACAAGAGCACAGACTCGCCTATGAACTGCCTTGCCAACTGCGATTTTTCTGCACCTACCACCTTCCGCACGCCAACCTCCTTTGCTCGTTCAGCAGCGCGGGCAGTGGTGAGATTTACGAAGTTGATGCATGCAATTAAAAGAATGAATACCGCAATAATAGAAAAGACATAAACATTAGTGATGTTGCCAACTTTGCTCCCATTCCTGGTAGAATAAAGATAGACGTCTCTTAACGGCTCTAAGAACAAAGTCGCATACATTTGGCTGGCCTTCATTTCTGTTCCATTTCGTTTTTCAAGGAATGCGGGCAGCTTCGATTCTAGTGATTTGGCATTTGTTCCCGGCTTCAACAAGAGGTAAGCTGTAGCTCCATAATTACCCCATTGACTATCGAGTCCCGCAGCAAGCTTTTGAGTTAACGTGGTCATTGACACAAGCACGTCTGCCTTTATCATGGAGTTTTCAGGAATGTCTTTCATCACACCGGTAACTGTTGCAGGATGACCCTCACCACTCAACAGCAGTGTTTTTCCAACAGGATCTTCTTTTCCAAAATATTTTTTAGCTGCAGTTTCAGAGAATACTACACTGAACTGATCCCTTAGTGCCGTTGCAGGATTTCCTTTGAGAAGCTCAAAGTCGAATGTGTTGAAGAACGCTGAGTCAGCCCATAATGCGTTCTGCTCCTGGAACTTTACATCATCCTTCCTTATCAACATGCCATCACCTGCTAAGCGGACGAAGGATTCTACCTCGGGAAATTCATCTGCAATGTTGGGAGGCGCAGCCCATGATGGACCGCTGCCATTTATCACTTCGGTCGGGGTTTTTATGTCTGCTACTATTCTGTATATCCTGTCTGCTTTGGAATGAAATCGATCATAACTGACCTCAAACCGCACATACATAAAAATTAGAAAGCAGGCCGTCATACCAACGGCTAACCCCATAATATTGATGAAGGAAAACACTTTATGACGCAAAAGATTCCGGATTGCAATTCTGAAGTGATTTTTAAGCATAAATAGGTTTATAGTTGATTCAGATGTTGTTTTGTCGGGTTATTCAATTCGAATACTCTTTACGCGGTTA
>DASQNW010000342.1:0-3925 GCA_035644775.1 Chitinophagaceae bacterium
AAGGCTCAAAAGGCTGGCTGAGTTGGACAGTTAACGATGCCGTTGATAAAATACAAATGGGATTTAAGGATGCTGCTTTTGCCCTGGATGCACAGATACATGACGTGAATCCAAAGAACCCTTTTACATTACAGGATTTTAGCAACAATTTCGAACAGAGTTTTATAAGCCAAATCTGCAATCTTATCGCTGCACTAAAAGGAGAAGAAGCGCTGCTCAACACAAGTGAAGAAGCGGTAAAAAGTCTGAGGCTGATAGAAGCATGTTATAAAAACAGAAGTCTGATGAACATGCCTTGGCTGAGCGATCTTGAATCAGAACGAGCGAATCAATTAAAAAACGAAATCCTGTGTTGAAAATTGCTATTCTTGGTGCCAATGGGTTTATCGGAAGCCGCGCTGTAGAAGTGTTCCACTTAGCATCCTTAGCAGAAGTACATCCAGTTGTGCGCACCACTCACAGTTTAGCAAGGCTATCCCGGTTCAACCTGGAGTGTCATGTGGCTAATGCATTTGATCAGCAGGCTCTTCAAACGGCATTTGAGGGATGCGAAATTGTGGTGCATGCAATAGCTGGTGATAACAAAACCATTGTAGAGAGCCTTGCCCCTACTTACAATGCTGCGCAAGCAGCAGGAGTACGTAGAATGGTTTACCTGAGCACGGCTTCTGTGCATGGACAATCTCCGCAAGCAGGAACAGACGAGAACAGTGTTTTGAACGATCGTCAGGAAATCGCTTACAACAATTCGAAAGTACATGCAGAGTGGCAACTAAAGAAACTGAGACAAAATGGATCGGTTGAGATTGTCCTGCTCAGGCCGGGAATAGTTTTTGGCCCCCGCTCGTTCTGGATCACCAATTTTGTTTCTGATCTGCTAAATGGTAAGGCATATATAGTGAATGGTGGACAGGGCATTTGCAATAGCATATATGTTGATAATCTAATCCATGCTATCTACAAAGCTTGCGATGCTAAAGATGCAGATGGTGAAGCATTCATTGTTGGCGATGAAGAAACAATTACCTGGGCAGACTTCTACCTTCCTTTCGCCGAAGCGTTGGGGAAGAATTTGAGTGATGTTCATCAGGTAATATATCAACCTGCTTCAAAAACTAGTAAAGAAAGGGTGAAAGACTTTTTAGAGTCCCCAATGGGACGCACCATAGTATCTGCGGTACCATCCAAGCTGTTTAAAGCAACCAAAGCCAGTGTTTCCATTCTATTGTCCAAGCCAGAGAACAGATCATCCTGGACACTCCCCAAACTTCATCAGCACCCTATTGATAAGCCAAGTGCCAGTTTAGAAATGGCACTACTCCATCAATGTCCATATAAGTTACCTGATGTAAAGGCGAGAAAGATGTTAGGCTATCAACCCCCAGTAACATTTAACGAAGCCTGCCGCCGTACAGTAGGTTGGTTGTCATTTGCAGGGTACCCGATACTCAGATATGCAAAAGAGTTGAAGTAGATCTTCTAAAAATATGAGCAATCAAGTCCTTGTCTCTTGTATAATTGTCCTCTCGAATTCTGCTGAACACATTGAAGAAGCAGTTGACAGCATTCTTGCTCAGACCTATGAGAACTGGGAATTGTTGTTGGTAGATGATGGCTCCGCTATTGGTAGTGAACTAGCTGGAAAATATGCTCACCAACATGTAGGGAAAATCAATCACATTCCCGCGGACAACGCAACGCATAACAGAAACGCTTTACGGAATCTCGGAATAAAACAATCCAAAGGACAGTTCATTGGCTTTCTTGACCCAGATGACGTTTGGATGCCTTTGAAAATAGAACAGCAACTATCCATTCTTGACAAGTTTCCTAAGGCTGATATGGTGTATGGAGCTGTTCAGATGTGGTATAGTTGGACTGGAAATTCTGAAGATGGGCATCTGGACTATTTTCGAGAGTTGGGTGTTGCTCCTAATACGATGGTGGAGCCACCCACTTTGTTTTTGTACCTGCTACCCGATCAATTTCAAACCGGCACCATAAGTGACGCCCTGATACGAAAAACTGCACTTGATAAGCTCGGGATCTTTCACGAAGCTATTCAGACGATCTACGACGAGCAAGCCTTTTTTGCGAAGCTACAACTGAGCTCCTTTGTAATTGTGTCTGATGCGTGCTGGTCCAAAAGAAGAAGCTATCGGAAGATCGATGGGGCTCTCACAGAAAAAGAGCCATCTGACTCAGCTCGTTTGGCTTTCTTAAACGGGCTTAAAAACTATCTAATTGAACAAGAGTTTAAAGACGCTAAAGTGTGGAAGTCAGTCAATGCAGAGATTGAAAATCATTCTATAGATAAAATTGAAAACATCCTCTTATCGCATTTCCACAACCTGCCCATTACTCAAATTAACTTTCTTGGTGAAGGCTTAAATAACAGAGCATACAGAGTTAACAATCATTACATTTTCAAATTTCCGAAACACTTTCATGCAGAAACATCTTTAAAAAAAGAAATTTTGGTGCTCAAGGCTCTGGAGCCCCATCTCGATTTCAACATTCCAAAGTGCGAGTACGTAGGTAACCCTTCCCGGCTCTCGGGTGGGACTCAGTTTTACAAGCTGCGGAAAATAACAGAAAAGCTGAAAAGACTCCTGAGTAAAGTGTATCCCGCACTCAGCAACAAAAGCAATAGGCAGATTAGCCTTTCACAATCCGGCAAAATGCTTTTCGTAGGATACCCTGAAATAAAAGGCAGCTTTTTGTACCCGGAATTTTTATCTAAACTACCGCAGGAGGTACAAAGCTCTATTGCTGCAAGCATTGCCGATTTTCTGAAAAAAATGCATTCTCTGCCAGTATCACTTGTAAGCCATATAAGTCTGGAAGTCAAAGATTTTGGCAGAGGCTATTATCAATATTTTCTCGACCTCGTGCAACAGATAGCACCTCCGCATTTAACCCCTTCGCAGTCAGAGGTGCTTTTCAAATGGTTTGATGAGTTTCTTAGCAATCCAATAAAGTGCGAATACAAGCCTACCATACTTCATGGAGATTTCATCTGGGACCATATATTATTTGATGAGTCTGAAAACACCTTATCCGGAATTATCGACTTTGGCGCAGCTCTAATTGGCGACCCTGCTTATGATTTCGTAGGAATTTACACAAAATATGGAGAAGGTACTTTGATGACCGTTCTTACGCAATATGGTACAGAACATATTCAGATTGTACTACAAAAAGTAAAAATGTTCCTTGCTTGTGAATGTATCTCTCACATGTACAAAGGACTGAAACAAGGAGACAAGGTAGAAGTTGAAAAAGCACGGGATGATCTGATAAGCTTGTTGGAGTTCTGAATCGGTGAAGGGCGGCTTTCTTGAAAAATTTGTAACATGTTGAATCAGCACCGAACATGTTGGTGCTGGATCGCTGTCAATTTGTCCAAAGGTTATAGATCCTCACAATAGCACCATCTCACAATTCTAAAGATTTGTAGATGGCCAAAATGCTGGCTAGACAGCTAAAATTTACCTAACCGTTGTATAGGGGTGTGATTCTGTTCATCAGGTATTTTTGGATAGTGTCTTTACTCTATTATAAATTTTGTATAGTAATGGATACCTTGAGAAGAATAATGCCCAGTACAACAAAATTTTTATTTTACTGTTGTTGATGTCATGTTTTCGTAAATAAAGCTTTAGCCAATTGAGAAAAAAAAGGCGGCCTTTTAAATACAAACCTCCGGCTTCGAGGCCATGCATCAGTGAGTCTGGCCTTTGACGGTAGAGATTGTTGCACAACGAAGAAATATACACCTTCTCATGAAGGCAAAGCTTTACAAAAAATACCTGATCTTCATATAGTTCCTCTTCTCCAATAAAACTTTCATCAAAAAACCCGGTTCTGCCGAGTACTTCTTTCTTAAAGATCAACCCACATGTGCAAAAACTCGCACCCGATC
>DASQNW010000343.1:0-7794 GCA_035644775.1 Chitinophagaceae bacterium
GTTGGAAGACTGGAAGGTATCTTTCACCACCGCCGAAAACGGAAAAGAGGCCTTGGATACTTTAAAAAGAGATTCTGATTACAACCTTATTCTTTTAGACCTTGAAATGCCGGAGATGGACGGATACACAGCCGTGAAAGAGATCACAAAGCTATACCCGGAAGTGCCTGTGCTGGCATTTACTGCAAATCTCGTAGACAACGAAATGTACAACAATCTGAAGCAGCTTGGATTTGTAGACGCTATGCTGAAACCGTTTCAGCCAATGGAACTCTTTTCTAAAATAAGATACTACGCCAACTAAATTTAAAAGTCGATAAATTTATCTGCGAGTGGCCAGCACTGCCTTATTGTTTCTAATGTAATCGCTTAAAATGCTCAGTCGTTGCATTGAGCGCTTGCTGCCTGATTTTGTTGACACCAGAATAGAGCTGTGCATACCATCCGTGTCGGTGCTTAGTGTGATGTGATAATTGTTGGTGTGCCTGGCAACCACAAACTTGCTGTGACCTGCTTCTAATGTAAAGTTTTCCCTTTCCTCTTTAACGGAGATGGTCAATTGTTTTTTCAATTGCTCGATCGCAGATAATACTGCATTTATATCTTCAATATACAGCGGCATGTATCCCTGTGAGGCTAGCTCTATGTGAAATGAATCGCAGGTGAGGATGGGATTTTGAAAACCGCGATCCATCAACAGCAATTTCTGGCCGGCTGCAACCACCGGTGTAAGCAAAAGCAGCAATAAGTATTTGATCATGGTAACAGCTCCTCCAACAATTTAATTGATAGAGCTCTTCACCTGTTTACTAATATTATCTGTGGTCTATACGGAGGATAAGCTGCGTTGAAGCTTTGATGAAAAACAAAAATTATTCACTGGGGAGAAGGAAGCCTGGTGCAAACATGAAATCGTTGTTCTTGCCTGGTCCTTGTTCAGGTGCATCATCAATAACCATACTACTATTAACAACAAAAACCTCGTTTTCAATTTTGAAGAATTCTGCCAGGGAGATCCGTGTAAAGAGCAGCAGAACCAGGATGAAATGTATGGTTAAGTTCATAGCCAGCATTTGTTGACGAAGATAGTTGCTCGACGGAGTGTGCGAAAGAGTAAGCTTCATGAACTGTTTAGTTTGAGGGATGAATTGTATGCACCTACTCTGCTGCTGCTCAACTGACAACATTTAGAAAAATTTTTAGTCATTTCCTTTGTATGATTTTTTCAGCATTGTAGTGAACCGCTATCTTTGAACTCATCATTAAATAATTAATCAAAACATCCTCATGAGAAATTTTTCTTTGTTAGCCTGTATGGCTGTTTTCGTTTTTTCTTCATGTGCAGGCGGAAAAAAGTTAAAGCAGGAGCAGGCGCGGTATGCGCAGCTGGACTCTTTTTACAGAAAAGTTCAACTTGATTTAAGAGACTGTCGCGATCTGGAAGAAGCAAACGCACGGCGCAGAGCACAACTTGAATCCGACATTGACAACCTCAACAAACAACTTGCTTTTTTGAAGGAGAATAACAACGCCATGGTGAACCAGCTTAAAGATTTGTCAGTAATCTCGAGCTCACAGGCGGAAAGCATAAAAAAATCGCTGGATAACATCGGTTCAAAAGATGCCTACATTCAAGATCTTCAGAGAGCCATGTCCCGCAAAGATTCATTGAACATGGCGCTTGTCATGAACCTGAAAAGCGCATTGAACGACATCAATGATTCAGACATCGAAATTAAAGTTGAGAAAAGTGCTGTTTTCATTTCTATCTCAGACAAAATGTTGTTCAAGAGCGGAAGCTATGATGTAACGGACCGGGCAATGACTGTGCTGGGTAAGGTAGCGCAGGTGTTGAACAGCAGGCCTGAAATAGAGTTTCTCGTTGAAGGTCACACCGACAATATTCCGATCAAAAACAATTGCATTCTGGATAATTGGGACTTAAGCACAAAAAGGGCAACCAGCGTAGTTCGCCTTTTACAGAACCAGTTCCGCATAGATCCTAAGCGAATGACTGCAGGCGGCCGTGGTGAATTTTTACCTCTCTCTTCTAATGATGATGCTGCAAGCAGGAGCCTGAACAGGCGTACACGCATTGTGATTCTTCCACAACTTGATCAGTTCTTCAAATTGTTGGAAACGCCGAAAGCTTAATAGGAATAAAGAATCAATACCAGGAAAGCTGCCTTGATTGGCGGCTTTTTTTGCTATGAATAGCTAACACATTCACGAAGTTCTTTTTCTGTGTAGCTCAGACCGTATTGTTTCAATACATCGTCAGGCACGCCATTCCATTGATTAGGCCGGTTTCCCTGATAACCAAGATCTTTTAGTCCGATTTCAGAAGTATAAAAACCTGTAGCCGTGAGGTTGCGCATTAGGTTAAAAAACGAAACACCTTGCTTCATGTAGGGCTTCGCCTTGTCGGGATATGCAATTTCATCTACTAATGAAATCCGCTCCTTCTGACCGCAATCTTTGAATGCCTTTCCAAAAAGATTGACACTTTGCAGGTCTAACCAACGTAATCCCCCGCGCATTGGCACCTGGTATTCAGGTTTGTCTTTCACAATAAATTCTATAAAGTCCGGCACCTTGGCATCTGTTGCACTCCCCGAAACTCCGTCTGCGGGAATAATGATATCACTTAACACAGCAATAGTGGCGAGTTCGTGATCGGTAAAGTATTTTTCTGAAAGAAGCTTTTTATCGTATGCTGCTTCCTCAGGTGTACGGTCGATCGTTGTCTCTGATTTGCCGTTGTTGGGGCCGTCAGTTATAGCTTTCTTGTCTGCGGGCTTACACCCATCCAAAAGAAATCCTGTCGAGGTCAACGCTAACAGCTTGAGCGACTCTCTCCTATCCATGATTGAAATTTGTTGGTTTGATGATGATGCTTAAACGTGGACTTCTGTTCCGGTATGCGTCTACAAGTTTTTCTTTTTCAATTCATTCACTAGGTATTCCGATGTTCTCATTGACAACGCCATGATTGTCCAGGTGATATTTTTGTCTGCCTGCGACACAAAGGCACCGCCGTCTACTACAAAGAGATTTTTGCAGTCATGCGCCTGGTTCCATTTGTTCAATGCAGACTTTTTAGGATCATTGCCCATCCGCACGGTTCCTGCTTCATGAATAATGCGGCCAGGTGCAGCTAAACCATAATCGTTTTCAGGGCCATCGTCTCCATAAGTGATTACAGCACCCATGTTGTGCATGATCTCGCGGAAAGTTTCCTTCATATGCTTGGCCTGCCGCACTTCATGTTCAGACCACTTCACATTAAACTTCAACACCGGTATGCCATATTTGTCCACCACATTTGGATCCAGTTCGCAGTAGTTACTCTCAAGAGCAATGGCCTCTCCTCTTCCCGCCATACCTACACTGGCTCCGTAAAAATATCGGAAGTCTTCTTTCAGCGACTTTCCATAGCCGCCTGCTTCCTTTTTCTGCCCATTCACGAGGTACTTGCCATTTGTTTTCTCCATGGCGAAACCAAATCCGTACGAAGGCATTCCCATACCACCACCATATTCAATGTGATAGCCGCGTGGGAAATCAAGTTTCTTATTATCGAGCCACCATGGCGAATACACATGCATGCCACCCACACCGTCTTCATTATACCGCTTTCGGCCGAAGAGGTGCGGCAGTACGCCACCCATTGCAGCACCGGTTGAATCGTGCAAATATTTTCCAACAACATTACTGGAGTTAGCCAAACCATTTGGATGTCGAGGCGATTTTGAGTTCAGTAGGATCCGAGCAGATTCGCAGGCACTTGCAGCCAGTAAAATGCTTTTGCCTTTTACCTGGTATTCCTGTAAATCTTCTTTGTTTACATACGATACGCCTGTAGCAAGTCCCTGGCTGTTCGTCAGTACTTCTCGCGCCATTGCATTCGTAAACAAATCTACCTTGCCCGTTTGTAGTGCAGGCTTTACCAATACCGATGAAGACGAAAAATCGGCGTACACCTGGCAGCCGCGATTACATTGTGCGCAGTAAAAACAGGCACCACGTGAATCATTAATTTTCTTTGTGAGAATGGACAGTCGCGCTGGTATCACGTTTACGCCGGCAGTGGTGGCTGCTTTCTTGATCATCAGCTCGTGCAAGCGAGGTTTCGGCGGTGGCAAAAAATACCCGTCCGGATCATTCTCCAAACCTTCATTGGTGCCGTAAACGCCCACCAGCTGATCGAGCCTGTCGTAGTAAGGTTTGATTTCTTCATAGCCAATGGGCCAGTCATCTCCCAAACCGTCTATGCTTCTCCGTTTAAAATCTTTAGGACCAAAACGCAGAGAAATTCTGCCCCAGTGATTAGTGCGGCCTCCCAACATTCGTGCACGCCACCAGTCCCACTTGGTACCTTCTTCGCGGGTGTAAGGCTCTCCATCAATGTCCCACCCCCAGTAATTAGCATCAAAGTCGCCGAACGGCCTGAATTTGGTGGCTGCTCCTCTTCGTAGAGATTCATAGGGCCACTTCATCTGCATTACGTTCTTGGCAGGATCATACATCGGCCCTGCTTCCAATAAGGCTACCTGTAAACCGGCATTGGCCAACATATATGCAGCCATGCCTCCACCAGCACCGGATCCGACAATAATGGCATCGTAATTCTTTGGCTGTGCTTTTATTTGAAAATCACCCATAAGCAGTCGTTAGTAATAGAACTAAAACTATTGATAAAAAGAATGCTCTGAAAATTTTTCTTTGTTTAAAGTGGGAGTAGTTGCGCAGTTGGTTAGAACCAACGATTACGTCTTTTATCCCAGGTAGTAAAGCCTACTTTTAGTTGCACAGGGTTCCGAAACTGGTTAGCAGCCGAGCCCACTACGTAAACTCCAAGCTTTAACTTGTCCAACGGGTTGAAGGGTGATTGAAATGCACGCTCCACCCCCACAAACAATTCAGCATAACGAAGGTTACGTTCCTGTGCTAATAGAAATCCGCCGCCGCCTACTTCACGCAGCTCCAGCTTTTTAAGTAAAGGAATTCTGTTGAGAAAAAATCCATTGAACTCATGAACATAGTGCCCTTCCCAAAACCTCTTAAAGACCGGAAAAGTAGAGTCTAGAGCCTGAAAGCTCCGGTGCGGATTCATAAAAAGAAACGGATCGCCCCGTCGCTGAAATTGGTAATCAATCAATTTCAAATCTTTTTGATTCAGGAAGCTGCCGGTCTTTACATGGTACTTTGAATTTCCTAACAGCCCGAGGTTCAGTTGCTGCTCTGCGCCAAACTCCAGGTAATCAAAATCAACCTTACTTCCAATCACATTTTTTAGTCCCTTTCTCCAAACAGTGTAGAACGTGGGCCAGCGGGACCCTAAAATGATCTTTTCTTTCGGCTCGCGGGTGTATCGTTGCTTAGGCGTGTATTGCAATTTCAATTTTCCGTATACTGCATTGTAGGGATCGAATGCAACAGCCTGGTTGTCTTTCAAAACATCTCCGAGCAGGCTGTCTACCAGCTTTCCGGTTTTGTATCCGCTTACTGAACGACGAAATGCCACATCCACGTCGGTGAAGAAAAACAAACCGTTAGCAATTTCCAGGCTGTGACCGGCACCAACAAAATTATTCAGGTAAACATTGTTTCTTCTGATCATGTTCACCCAGGCATCTCCTTCGTAGATGAACTGAAACTCCTTGCCGGCAGAAAAGCTGTACGAGCCCCTATTGAAAGGATTATACATGCGGGTGACCCACAAGCTTCCGTTAACATCGTGATTGCGGATGCCATAGCTTAGGTTGGAGAAGACCGAAAGATTCTTACGTGATGAAAACGTTTTAAAATGAGAAACAGAAAAGTTAAGGCGGCTGCCTCCAAATGCCACCGGCTGGTATAGAGATATTAATGAGGGCAAATGCCACGTACGCTCCTTTTGACGATTATAGAACGATTGCCCAAAGAAGCCTAACTTTTTCCAGGTGATCTTGTTGATTTCATTTTGAAGTGAATCGAGGTACTGCTCAGAGTGGGTGGCACGGTAAACACTGTCCTGGTACCGGATAAACCTTAGCTCTTTCGCCGATAGAGGCTCAGTGCGTACGGTTTTCCAGAAGCTGCTGTCTTTTTCGTATGCAGTTTGAGCAGTAGCACTTACCTCATTTTTGAAATGGCGTTTATCAAACTTTTTATTGAGTTCGAAATCTGTGTACACAATAACTGTCTGCCCGGACAGCTTACCCTTACTGCCTTTGGTGTGATACGTAAACTGCTGATGTGTGATCATCCATGCAGTGTCCTGCACAAAATCATACTTCTGTTCTACTTCAAAAAATTCAAATTCCTGCAAATGGTATTTCGGAAATTGAAAGCGGGTGTGCAGGATGGCCCATGCACTGTCAGACACTGTTAGCTGCCCCTCAACTGTGGCATTGCTGAATTGTCGCGGCTTCACAGAAATAGTGTAGATCTTATGCTTTCCACGTCTTTCTATATGCAAGGTTTTGAACTTATAAGCTACAAGGCCACTATAACTTACCGGTGAAAGAAATGGAGTAGGAGAAAGGCTTGGGAGCTTTAGTAGGTTGTTGTAAAAATCAAAATTTCCTTCAGTGGCAGAGAGATAAAATAGGTTTTGCGATTTCCCGGATTTCTGCACGCCTAAACGCTCCTCCCTGATTCGATGATCTGTCTCCACATCCAGCTTCAACAATATTTCAGCCATTGCCATCCTGCTCAGTTCATCGTCGGCGCCAGGGTTGGTCTTCTTTTTTCTGCTGCTATTGAACAGTGAATCTTGCTGAATGGCTTTTATGTAGGCCTTGCATGAATACGCACCTGAAGCAGAATTGATCCGCTCTTTATTGTGAATCAGCTGACGCATGATCTCTTCTGCCCTGTCTTTAATCTTGGTTTTGATTACCACTTCGCCGAGGCTTTGCGACTCCTCTTCCAAAATAATATTCTGCTGGTAATTATCTCTAATTGTAACAGACAGCACGCGGGTTTTGAAGCCAATCATCGAAACGACGATCTCATTGAAGCCTTCATGAAGACTTAGTTGGTAAGTGCCGTCGTTCTTTGTGATGGTGCCTTGAGAGGTGCCCTTTACCTGCACGCTAACCATTGGTAGTGGTTCTAATCGCTCCGTTGTGACCTTGCCGTATAGAACAAAGGTTTGTGCAGGCAGATGTACTGCAACAAATAAGGAAAAGAAAATAAACAGGCATTTAGGCATTTAGGTCGGGCTTGGCGCCTCAAATTTCTCCAATTCGTCTGAGGCGTGAAAGAGATAAGTTCTAAATTCCGAATGTTTTAACAGAACAGCAGAGCTTCAGCAAAAAAGAACCCGCTGTAGAAACAGCGGGTGAACTAACGATTGCTTGCCATATGAAAATTTTTGTGCTAAACAGCTTTTGCTAATTGGTTGAATCTGCTACTTATGAACCCTTGTTTTACCAGTATAAACTCAAGGATTTCTTTCTTAATCAACTCCTCAATTACCGTTGATGATTGACATAAGAGTAAAACGGACTTAAAAACACGAAGCCGAACCCGTTCACCGGAAACAGGATGAGAAAACTCAATGTCAACTGCAACAACGTGGTTTTTTCCAGGACTTTTTTCAGAAGCGCTACAAAAAGTATAGCTCGCATGAATCAGTTGTCCCTCGTGGGAAAACCAGAGCGAACTTCTTGTTTGTAAGGCTTGGCTCATATGCGATTACTGTGTTTGAGCCATAAAACTACAGTGAGTAAAGAGCAGTGAAAAGCAGAAATGGGGTGAAAGGCAAATAAGAGATCATTAACTGCTCTAAAGTAGCAATGAATT
>DASQNW010000344.1:0-7288 GCA_035644775.1 Chitinophagaceae bacterium
AAATGCATCAAGTGCACCATCTTTATTGAAATCGTTATATCGTACTGTAATCGGTTCTGTCATACTTGCTTTAAAGCGAGAGTTAAGTCCAAGGTTGCCGGCCACATAGTCCATATCTCCGTCATTGTCAAAATCTCCTGCAGTGATGCTGTTGTACCAGCCATTGCTGTTTTGCAATGCTGCACTTGGTAGGGCAACAAGTTGGCGACCTTTTTCATTCCTGAAAATGCGGATGGGCATAAACTCGCCTGCAATCACCAGGTCGGGAAGTCCATCGTTATTGTAGTCCGTCCACAAGGCTGCAGTTACCATTCCTGGTTGCACTAATAAGGCACACCACTGGATTGTAACATCGGTGAACCGAACGTTTTTTGTAGTAGGATCTGTGTCATTGCGTAGAAGATAACTTCTGCTCGTAAGTGGATATTGGTGTGGCTTGTTTCTTCCACCGACAAAAAGATCGAGATCACCGTCATGGTCCATGTCGGCAGCAACTACACACGAACCGCTGCCTTCTGTGTTAGGTAAGGCATCAATAGCCTGCGACAAATTACCCTTACCATCATTCAGAAAAAGAAGATCCTGGTAGGCTGCGTGGTGGCCGAATTCATTACCGCCGGCTACGCAATAGAGATCATTATCTCCATCATTGTCTGCATCAAAAAGCAACGTGCCTGTTTCTTCCTGCAGCTTTTGCTCTGGTTTGTTTGTAAGCCGCCGTTGCTGAAAGCCCTCAGCACGCTGCAGCAACATGCTGCCTGAGTGCCTGGATGAACCGCCGATGTAGATATCATCGAGTCCATCTCCATCAATGTCACCTACAGCAAGTGAGGGCCCTTGCAAAGAGTAGCGATGTGGAAGCGTATACTGATAAAGAAAGTCGAGATATTCATTTTCCTCATGCAGATAAGAAACAAGGTTTTCCACCGCCTTTATTAAAACTCCTTTGTTTACTGCTTCCGATCCCGTTGAAATCACTGCATCTTTCTCGTGCAATACCAGCAATTGGTTTGCAGGTATATCGCGGATCATTTGTTGTTTACCAGAAGGCCATGAAACAATTAGTGAATCTATTTTCAGTGCACTACCCAACCCAAAGTTTATTCTTTCATCTATGCTGGAGAGATAACCTCTCTGCATCGCCTGTTCTGCGTACTGAGTGCCCACGTGGGTATAGACGCTTATTTTGGCTCCCAACCCATGACGGTTACCTGCTTCTCCAATGAGCTTTATTTTCAAGTAATTCGAGGCAGCAATCTTTTCTTTCCTACCAGGCTTTTCTGAATTGTTCCGGTACAAAAAAGCGTCATCATTTACATTGTTCATCACAATATCTAAGTCGCCATCGTTGTCAAAGTCCACATAGGCTGTACCGTTAGAAAAAGAGATTTCCTCCAGGCCAAATTCCACTGCCTTGTCTGTAAAACCCAAATGCCTGTTGTTCAAGAACAGCCAGTTTCTCTTCTTTACTTCGCCCATCTCCTTTACCTTTTTTCTCAGGCGCTGAATTCGGGATTCAGGAGTACCAAACATGCCATACTCATTTGCGTAAGTGGCAAAATCAAGATCTGTGATATCTTTTACATATCCATTGGTGATAAGCAAGTCCTTCCATCCATCCAGGTCAAAGTCAGCAAAGAGAGGGCTCCAACTCCAATCGGTAGCAGCAATGCCGCTCATGTAACCAATGTCCGAAAAACTAACTGCATCGCTGCTATCCGGCAGCGGCCCATTATTCAACTGCAATACGTTACGAACAAATTGGGGCTGGTAACCCATTCGCAAAGAAGCTGCATATTTGTCGTTGGGAATGGCGCCGAACATTGTCTTTTGGCGCAGATTGTCTTCGGGCAGCATGTCTACCACGCAGATATCTTCAAGAGCATCATTATTGAAGTCGGCAATATCTACTCCCATTGCATTGTGACACTGATGCGCAAGGTATTCGGCAACCTTGTTGGTGAAAGTGCCGTTCTTGTTATTTATGTACAGATGATCGTTGGACTGAAAATCATTAGCCACATAAACATCTGGCCAGCCATCCTTATTTATATCCTTTACGACCACGCCCAGGCCCCAGCCTTCTATTTGAATACCAGCGTTTGCAGATACATTGGAAAACCTGGGAAGATTGTCTTTAATAAATCCTTCATTACGAAACAGCTTGTCCTGGCTAAGGCCCCTGCCATCGGTTCTCTGTCCACGCAGCTCGTTTCGATCTGACTCCTTACCCGAGTTGATGCAGAGGTAAACATCAAGGTCACCATCCCGATCATAATCAAAAAATGCAGCCTGGGTACCATAGGCGGAGTCGTTAAGACCCATGGCCGCCGCTGCTTCTTCAAAAACAGGTAAACCTTCTTTGTTTAAGCCGCGGTTTATAAAGAAAAGATTAGGTGCAGGTTTTTTCGGATCTGTAAATGCGGTGTTTACATAAATATCGTCCCAACCATCGGCATTGATATCCACTACGGCGACTCCGGTACACCAATGCCTGGTAGCTGTGCCCGATGCAGTGGTGATGTCCTCAAACTTAAAATCACCTTTATTGATATATAGTTTGCTGGTTACTTCATTGCCTGCGAAGTATACATCCTGAAGTCCGTCATTGTTAAAATCACCAACGCCTACGCCGCCGCCGTTATAGATGTATTCAAAAGTGAAGATGTTGAAAGAGTCAGATTCTACAATATTGTTTGCGAAATTGATCCCTGTTTGTTTTGCAGAAAGCCGGGTGAACATCTTCTGCTTTTTTGAGCAGGCGAAGCACCCGACCAGCAATAACATTAAGCAGATCTGCAAGACTTTCATAAGAAGCTGTTTTCAACTGTCTTTAAAGGCATAAACAAAACAAAGATTGCAAAAGGTAACAGCAATAATCCAAAATTCTTGTCAAGTAAAAAGCCCCTTTTCTCAAAGGGGCTCTCGTTCTGCTTTATTTCGAAATCTAATACCCAGCGTTTTGATCTGCCTGGCTGATCTTGTCGTTGTTATCAATTTCAGCCTGTGGAATCGGCAACAATACATTAAAGCCCGTTACCGGTGTGATTGTGATTTTGTTGTTTTTTCTCCAGCGGAGTATGTCCCTGTTACGCACCTGCTCACCAGCCAGTTCCACTCTCCTTTCATGTACAATTGCAGCAAACACCTGGTCTTTAGTTGCTGTTGGATAGCGAGCTGTAGGATACGCAGGCATTTGTACGCTTGGCCTTGCACGTATCATATTCAGGTATTTTAATGCTTCGGGAATGCTGCCCAGTTCGTTTTCACATTCTGCCATCATCAGTAATGCATCTGCATAGCGCATGATGCGGTGATTGATGCCGGAAGTTTTGTACCCGCCGGGGTCTTCTTTATACATTAATGAATACTTTCTCCAAGACACTTTAGTGGTACTACTTTCGAAGGTGGATGTATTTCCCTGCACCATTCCATCAGTCAGGGTGGTTTGCCCATTGTTGAACTTATCACCAATCACATAAAAAGTGTATTCTCTTCGTGGGTCTGTTTTAGGATCTCCCTTGGTAGTACTTTCAAATTCCGCGATCAGGCTGTTGGAAGGGATAAGATTTCTCCAACCCACTGGTGAATACTCCTGTGCCCTTGTTGTCCTTTCCTGGGGTCCCCAAGAGGGATCGTCGCCATCACCTGCCCAGTTCACATCTCCAATGGATGCATAGCCGATCTCAAAAACCGATTCCTGGTTCCATTCTGTTTCTTCCTTGAAATTGTCGTTGTAATCATCCATTAATTTATAAACTCCGGAAGAGATCATTTTCTGCAGTTCAGCTTTTGCCTTTGCATAATCTCCCATGTTCATGTAGGCTCTTGCAAGCAGCATTTGAGCAGCACCCTTTGTAGCCCGGCCCAACTCTGACCCGCTGTAGGTAGGCGGAAGCACTTCCTGTGCGGCTTTCAAATCCTGCTCTATCAGTGCGTACACTTCCGCTTCACTGGCCTTGGCCTGTGTTTCGTTTTGTGATGTAGCGACTGCCGTATAGATGGGCACGCCGCCCCACATGGTTACCAGTTCCATATAGCTCCACGCCCTCAGGAACTGCGCTTCGCCGAGCAGTCTTTTCGACAATGCCGAATTCGCATCTGTTGCATTCGGTGCATTGTTGATGATGGTGTTGCTGCGGAGAATGGAACGATACAATCCATTCCACACCTCGTTTACCACGTAGTTGGATGGGCTTTGAGCTCCTAAAAGAATCTGGTTGCGCGGAGTTTCTAATTGACCGCCACCGGAGGCAGCATCATCTGACCTCAGGTCGTGCAGGAAAAAATATTCTCTCGCTACAAGATTATTGCTTTGCAACAAAGCATAAATGGAGTTTACCCCTTTTGTTAACTCTGCAGAATTTTTAAAAAAATTCTCCGGTGTAAGTTTATTCGGATTTGTTTTATCCAAATCTTTCGGGCTGCATGCGCCGGCAAGAACCAGTATTGAAAGACCGATAACAAATTTATTCTTGTTCATTTGAAACTATTTTCAGCTTTTTTAAATGGATTAGAAACCTACCTGAACGCCAAAGATGAAGGTGCGTGCCTGTGGAAATTGACCATAGTCAATACCACTGGTGAGAGCACCATTGAATCTTGATCCGATTTCAGGATCGTAGCCTGAATAGTCAGTGAAAGTCAACAGATTTTGCGCCGAAACATAGACCCGTGCGTTGCTGATAGCCCCTCTCACCACTCGTGAAAGAGAGCTTTGAGGGAAGGTATATCCAATGCTAAATACCTTCAGTCTCAGGTAAGAACCGTCTTCGAGGAAGCGGTCAGAAGTACGGCTGTTGTTGTTCGGATCGCCGTCAATAGCTCTGGGTATGTTCGTGTTGGTGTTTTGAGGAGTCCAGGCATTTAACACAGCTTTCTCTGCACCAAACAAGCGGAGCATGCCTTGTGTCAAAACCTTGGTGCCGTTGTAGACCTTGTTGCCTTGCACACCCTGGATGAATACGGTAGCGTCAAAGTTCTTATAGCTTGCGGTGAAATTAGCGCCATAGGAGAACTTAGGTATAAAGGATCCAAGCACTACTCTATCATCAGCATCTATCTTTCCATCGGGCATGCCTGTCAGATTCCCTTCCGAGTCGCGGCCGTTCACGTCCTTGAACCTGATGTCACCGGGAGCTGCTTTGTCCTGGTATTTGGAAGCAGCGTTACCATCCTTAGCATTATAGGAGTTTATTTCATCCTGGCTTTGAAAAATGCCATCCACCAGCCATCCGTAAAATGCCTGAACTGCATCTCCTACCTGAGTACGGGTAATAGCTTCGCCCCCAAAATCAGCATTGCTGCCTGCAAAGAATGGGCTTGTAATTTTCTCTCCAAAACTCAGCACCTTGTTTTTTACAGTAGAAAAGTTGGCAGAGATATCATATTTCAGATCGCCGGCCCGTTGGGTATAAATGGCGGTAAACTCAAATCCCCTGTTTTCCATTGAAGCTACGTTTGCAGGCGTACTCTGAGAGAAGCCAAGCGAAGGGGTCAGCGGCACATCTAAGATCAGGTTGTCGGATTTGCGTATGTAATACTCAGTTTGCAAAACGAGCTTATTGTTCCATAAGCCAAGGTCAAAACCGAAATTGGTCATGTCTGTGATCTCCCACTCAAGATCTGTATTTCCAAGCCTGTTGATGAATGCACCTGATTGCTGTGCATCTCCTAATATAGGCGAAGAGTTCTGATTAAGCACTGATTGCCAGGAGTAGTTTCCTATGCCATTGAAGCCCATTTTACCCCAACTGCCGCGAAGCTTAAATTCTGAAACTGCAGGCACATTGAAGAACTTCTCGTTGGAGATGCGCCAGCCCGCAGAGACCGCAGGGAAACTGGCCCATTTATTTCCTGGAGCCCAGCCTGAATAACCGTCGCGACGATATGAAGCAGACAGGAGATACTTATCTGCAAAGTTGTAGTTGAACCTGCCCAGGTAAGAGAAGAGAACCTCTTCATCAAGGCCACCATTCACTCCCTGATCCAACAAGTCGCTGGTAACCTGTGTCAGTTCGTTTGTGTTATAGCTACCGCCGCCGAAAATAAAGCGGCCGCGACCTTCCTGTTTCTCACCTACACCGGTAACTGAAAAAGTATGATCTCCGACTGTTTTTGTGTAATCCAATTGATTGCTCAGGTATACAGAACGATAGTTAGACTGGCTTTGCTCCACCCTGTTCAAACCACGGGCATTGAAGCTCTCATTGTAAATGGGAAAATTACCGCGGTTCATGAAATTTCCATAATTGATACCAGCCGTAAAGCGATAACTCAATCCTTCAGTGATTGCAGCTTGCAAAAATGCAGAACCCAAAATTTTTACTGAGTTGTTGCGGCTCACATCCTGCAAAGCAATACGCACTGGATTTTGAGGATCGCTACCATCATCACCACTGGGGCCTCTGTACCCTCCTGGCAGTGTCGGATCCATAACAGGTATGTAGGGTATGTTGTGCACAATGTGCTTTAACTGTGTACGTCCACCGGCATTGTTCTCATTCAGCTTATTTTCATTCGCTACAGTGAAGTTCTGTCCGAAGGTGAAGATCTTTCCGAGGTTATGATCTGAGTTCACCCGGAAATTGAATCTTTCGTATGCGGTACCGAGCATGATTCCCTCCTGCTTCATATAACCACCAGAGAGGTAATAGCGGGAACGCTCGTTCCCGTTCGATACGGCAATATTGGTTTGGGTAATTGGCGCCGAACGGAAGACCTCGTCCTGCCAATCAGTATTGGTTTGGCGGTACGTTTGAGTAGCTCCTGGATAAATAGGCGCATCCAGATTGGAGAACCTTGCAGGTAAAGCGGAGCCTGCATTTTGCTTCAGGGCCGTGGCATACCTAATGTATTCCTCTGTGTTTAGCAGGTCCAGTTTTTTCCATGCGTTTTGGATGCCGTAGTATGAATCAAGAGATACCCGCAGCTTATTGGATCTGTTTCCTTTCTTAGTGGTTACCATCACTACACCATTCGCTGCCCTGGAACCGTAAATCGCTGCCGCTGAAGCGTCGCGCAATACATCTATAGATTCAATATCCCTTCCATCTATCATGCTCATATCTCCACCGGGGAATCCGTCAATTACATAAAAAGGATTAGATGCATAGTTGATAGAACCTATACCACGGATTCTCACGATCGGTGTCTCGCCCGGAGAACCATTGTTTACTACTGAAAGACCTGGCACCCTTCCCTGAAGCGCCTGGCGCGGATCGGGCACTGGCAATGCAGTGATCTCCTCAGCAGAAACACGAGTGATAGCACCTGTAACCGCTTTCCT
>DASQNW010000345.1:0-6281 GCA_035644775.1 Chitinophagaceae bacterium
CGTCGCCGCCAACAATTCAGCCCCAATTATCTGATGAGCCATTTGCTTTTGAACCTTATCATACAGTTGACTATTTTGCTTCGCAGGGCATCAAACTTTCTCAGGAAGAGGCAACAAAAGATCGTTTCGGAAAGCAGTTAAAGAGTTTTACCGAATGGCTGAAGACTATGAAAAAGTTACCCGTGGCTGAGCAGGTGAAGAACATAGATGTGGCCTCCGAACGAAAAGTCGAGCACCTGGCGCAGCACTCTGTTGCTGATGCAGATGTGGTAACAGAAGCGATGGCAGAGGTCTGGGTAAAGCAGGGGAACCGTGAAAAAGCTATTGATACTTATAACAAATTAAGTTTGCTTAATCCCTCCAAAAGGGCTTATTTTGCCGCCAAAGCAGAGTTTTTAAAGAAAGAAGTTCTATGACAATCCTTTTCATTATTCTTATCATTATAGCCTGTGTGGTATTGAGCCTGGTAGTGCTGGTACAAAATCCAAAAGGTGGTGGTCTCGCTGGCAATATAGCAGGTTTCAGCAATCAATTTATGGGTGTAAAGCAAACCACCGATGTTTTGGAAAAAGGCACCTGGATTTTTGCTACAGTGATTGCATTGCTATGCCTTACTTCTGCATTTTTTATTACAGATAACAACAGTGCTGAAAGAGACAGGTTACAAAACGTAAATCCTGCAGGCGTTGGCGGTCAAAGAAGCCCGGCAGCTGCACCTTTCACCCCTGCTCCTGGAACAACTACTGCAGATACCAACAAAAGATAATAGCTTATTCAGATAAGGAAAACCCTGTCAATTGCTGGCAGGGTTTTTATTTTAGTGTCGCTTATGAAAAAAACACTGCTTGTTCTTCTGATCATTTTAATTATTGCTGGTATAACGGGTGCATGGGTGCTATTAGGTCCGGCGACGGGCTTTAAGGAAAAAAAGAAAGCTTTGTACATCGGTTCCAGAGCAGCAAATAAACAGGCTGTGCTCGACTCATTGCAGAAGAATCAATTGGTAAAAAATCCTTCACTCTTTGATTTTCTTGCAACCCGCATGGACTATTGGACCAGGATAAAACCGGGTAAGTATGAAATAACAAAAGGCAGTAGTCTCTTAGAAATAATAAGGCGGCTTAGAAACGGTCAGCAGTCGCAGGTGAATCTTGTTATCACTAAAATCCGCAGAAAGGAAGACCTCGCAAGACTTGTTGGAAATAGATTTGAAACAGACTCCAGCGACATGATGTTGTTTTTAAACAATGATGACTCGTTACGTCAATTTGGAGAAGATCAGGAGCGGGCACTCACCGCTGTTTTACCGGATACCTACAGTTTTTTCTGGACTACCAGCCCTAATTCAATTTTTAAGAAGCTGACGGAAGAATCGAAGAAGTTCTGGACGGAAGAGAGGCTCCGCAAGGCAGAGCAAATGGGCCTAACGCCTGACCAAGTCTACATACTGGCATCAATTGTTGATGAAGAAACAAATGCCACCTCAGAAAAAGGAACTATAGCCAGTGTGTACTTAAACCGGGTAAATAAAGGCATGCCTTTGCAGGCGGATCCCACTATTCGCTTTGCTTTAAACGATTTTACCATTAAGCGTATTTACGGAGCACACCTCAACGTAGCTTCTCCTTACAACACCTATCGCAACCAGGGTTTGCCTCCTGGACCGATCTGCACCCCGTCCAAAAAAACCATTGATGCCGTACTCGGCGCTCCTTCCACCAATTACCTGTATTTTGTTGCCGATAGCAGCTTTAACGGAAAGCATATGTTTAGTGCCACTTATGAAGAGCATCTGCAGAAGGCGAAATGGTACCAGCAAGCCTTCAAGCGCCGATTTTCGACTGGGCAATAATGAACTTTAAAAATATAAATACAAGATTATCAGGATCAGCGCCCGTGCAGCGTGTGGTGAGCAGAAGTAAAGAGGTCTATCTTCCTGGATTCGACGGATTTTCGATTTTCGAGGTATGGCTGGCATTTACCCGGCAGTTGACTAAAACAAGCCTCATGGAGCGTGCTGCTGCCATTTCGTTTAATGCAGTAATGGCAATTCCACCAACACTGATCTTTCTCTTTACACTCATTCCGCACCTTCCTATATCCAGCCAGTTTACTCAAGAACTCTATGGTGTTATTCGTGATTTTGTACCGGGTAAAGAGAACCATACAACTATCATTCAGTTTCTTGAAGACTTCATCAACCGGCCCCGGAACGAATTGCTTTCGTTCGGTCTTTTTCTTGCATTATTCTTTTCCAGCAATGCTATGATGGGCGTGCTGAGATCTTTTGATAAGGATTACGAAGGTTTTGAAAAGCGCACTGGAATTCACCAACGCAAATCTGCGCTACTGCTAACTATTGTATGCTTTGTATTAGTTTTTATTTTCCTTTTCCTGTTAATAGCTCAAGGTGCAGTGCTACGGTGGATAGGAATAGAAAACTTTATTGTTCGTGTCATCATTGTAAATGTGCGGTGGGTAATCATTGTGCTCCTGATCTTTTTTATTATTTCTTTTATATACAGGAATGGCCCGTCTATTACCAAAAGATGGCCTTTGCTTACACCGGGTTCTGTGTTCGCAACAACGCTGATGTTGCTCGCCACTTTCCTGGTATCTTATTACGTCAACAATTTCAACAACTACAATAAGGTCTATGGTTCCATCAGCGCCATTTTCATTTTGATGACGCTGATCTTTGTCAACTCCCTCGTTATCCTCGTGGGGTTTGAATTGAATGTAGCCACCTCTAACCTGAGACGACAGAAAGCACTTGAAGCCGTTGTTGGTGCGGCAAGTTCTCAGGAAGTTTAAGGAATATCTGAAAGCCTCCATTGACTAGCGAGTGAGTTGTATTCTTCTGCAGTAAGCATTTGCTGCTGATAATGCCCGGCCATTTTCTTCTGCCGGAACGCCTCGTACAAAGTGACAGCGCAGGCTACACTGATATTGAGGGAGCGGATCATCCCTACTTGCGGAATAACGAAATTGCCATCAGCGATCTTTCTCAATTCTTCACTTACTCCAGAATGCTCGTTGCCGAAAACGAGGGCAACGCTGTCAGTAAAGTCAACCTCGTAGATGCTAATAGAGTCAGAGGCGAGATGAGTAGTGTATATACATTTATACTTTTCTTTAATCCGGAGTACGCAATCTTCCACGCTTGTAAACTGGTGTATGGTGATCCATTTGTTAGCGCTGCTGCTACTGCGATCGCCCCATTTTTTATGCCGCGGAATTTTTGTGTTGAGAACGAAGATTTCCTGCACGCCCACTGCATCGCAACTGCGCATGACTGCAGAAATATTGTGCGGATCAAAGACGTTTTCAAGGACAACAGTAATGTTATTTTGTCTTCTCGAAAGAACCGCTTCTATCTTTTGCCTACGCTCATTGGTCATGCTGTCAAGTTAGATGATTTTGGAAAACGCTGCATATACCAGAGGGGTTCTAATTCGTTTCTTTCAGCCACTGTGTAAGTGGTTTAATTGAGGGAAAGAGGCTTGCCTTAGCATCGGCTCTTTCTATTTAACTCCGTGATTTCGGTCATGCATATAAAACAGAATCGTTAGATTTGCCTCCCATTTTCTATAAACTGTGATATAGAGATTGATGCGGTCATCAGATTTCGGGACGTAGCGCAGCCCGGTAGCGCACTAGCATGGGGTGCTAGGGGTCGCAAGTTCGAATCTTGTCGTCCCGACTTAGAAAACGAGCAAATCCTTCAAGACCTGGGTTTGCTCGTTTTTTTTCTGAAGTTGCAAAGTGTGATGCAAAAAATACTAAAAAGCCTTATTTTGAAGCATCACCGCATATCACATTTATAGAGCCGCCATTCCGAGCAGCCTTATTGCCAATTTTCAGGTAAGTTATCTTTGAGCATTAGAAGTCTTTTCTTCTTAAGATTTACTCGGCCGGGTTCCGACCTGAGCTTTTTAATTAAGCCAAAGATTTCATACTTATTGATTACTTCGATGCTTTCTTCAGCCCTTGTTGATAAATCTTTTTTATAGCTGTGTCTTTTTCTCGTTTTTCAATAGCTTCTATAGCCGGTATTAGCTCTCTATTTAACTCGGTTTTGCATTGAATAATCTTACTCAAAGCACTTGCTGCGCTCCATCTAACTACATTTCCGGAGTGATCTGTATTGTCTAACAAACCAGGGATCGCCTTCTTTAACAATCCTAAGAATAAATGAGCGGTGTTAGCTATTACTTTGGCTGATTCCCATTTTACTCGTGGAGCATCAGATTTTAAGCTGTCTATTACAAATTCAAAAGCTTTACTGTTTATAATCTCCGCTTTAGTCTTAGATGCAAATTCCATTGCTTCTAGTACTGTTGCCTTACTTGTATCATTTTTGTTTTTTGCAGAAGCTATCAGTTGTTCGATAGATATTCGTCTGTTAATAAGCAATTCGCTAATTAGGACTACCTTTTGCTTTGCCTTTAAGCTTTTATCATTCAAAACTTCATCAATACTATTGTTGCTTGAAGCTTCTTTTTTCCCCGCAGATACATCAATATCATCAGGAATCGAACCAGTAATTTTTATTTTAGATTCATAGTTCAATGCCCGTTTGTTTGTTGCTTTGGCCACAACCAAATTTACAAAATACCTATAGGCAAAGGTTTCTTGCTTATTAACCGATTATAGCTTAAACGTCCTTCGCTGTTCTTAATCACAAAGTAAAGGTTCAAGGTTGACAGTCTCCCTGAAAGTAACGAGCTGAAAACCCATCACATAGCTTATAAATACTTCGCCTCACTTGGGGCAGATACCGTATACCACGCTTGAACAAAAAAAATCAGGAATAGATATCCTACGGTCAAATTGAAAAAGAGGAAGCTCCTACATATGCAGATACCTGGAGCATGAGCTTTAAACAAACCATCACCTTCTGCACCTTGATTCGTCTAATGTGAAAAATGGTTTTGCTTACAGCAGCAACGTCCTGCACCCGCGAATGGACGATATCAGCACAGTCCTCACTTATATAAACAACTGCATCCAGAACATCAAAACATCTCAGACTGCTGCTTTTTAGATCTGAAATACTTCTCCAGTGCTTTTTTACCGAATCGTTTGAATACAACAGGGGTAACGATGATATCGAGCAGTGTGGAGCTTATCAAACCCCCAAGGATAACTGTTGCAACCGGGTAAAGAATCTCTTTGCCAGGAGCATTTGCATCCATTGTGAGCGGGATCAGCGCCAGCGCAGCTACCAATGCGGTCATTAAAACAGGTACCAGCCGCTCCTGCGAACCCCTGATGATCATTGCATCGTTGAAAGATTCCCCTTCATACTCCACAAGGTGTATGTAGTGTGAAATCATCATGATTCCATTGCGTGATGCAATGCCGGTCAATGTTATGAACCCTACGAGGCTAGCTATAGAGAAAACACCTCCTGTAAGCATAACAGCAATAACGCTCCCTATTAATGCAAGTGGTATGTTCAGCATAATCTGCACTGCAATCTCCCATGATTTAAAATGGCTGTAAAGAACAAGGAAGATTCCTGCGAGCGAAAACAGGCTTAAAATAGTGATCAATCTCGAAGCAGCCTGTTGGCTTTCAAATTGTCCGCTCCATTCTATGTAGTATCCCTGTGGTAATTGCACCTCACGCTGAACCGCCTGGCGCATATCTTCTACCGTACTGCCCAGGTCCCTCCCTTGTACATTTGCAGAAACAAAAATCCGTCGCTGGGTATTCTCATGACTCAGGGAATTGATGCTGCTTTCCAGTTGCACTGTTGCGATTTGGCTTAGTGGTATCAACGCTCCATTTGCTGTTGCAATAGGCGTATTTCTTACCTGCTCCAGGTTGGTTCTAACGGTGTCCGCTACACGCACAATAAGGCTAAAGGTTTGTTGACCCTGAATGATCTGGCTTGCTTCTTTGCCGTTGTAAAATGTTTCCAGCTCCTGAGCAACTTCACCGACTTGTAAGCCATATTGCCTGATCTTGTCGCGGTCAACACGTATCATCAGCTGTGGAATCATCACCTGATTCTCCACTTGCACATCCACTACCCCATCAACGTTGCTAATGGTCCGTTGAACTTCATTTGCCGTAGAACGCAAGGCAAGCAGATCACCTCCAAAAATTTTAATGGCTACTTGCGCTCTGACTCCCGAAAGCAAATGGTCAATCCTATGTGATATTGGCTGCCCGATGTTAATGCTTACACCTTTTAATACATCAAGCTCGTGCCTGATGTCTTCAAGTATAGCATCACGGTTCCGACGTCCTTTATCGTCCTTCAGTGCCAC
>DASQNW010000346.1:0-2213 GCA_035644775.1 Chitinophagaceae bacterium
CCGGAACAACGGATCAAGTACCAACAATCCGGCAATAAGTTTTTCCAACAAGTCAGTAACGCCAGCTTTCGTGAAAATGATGCCTGGATTCGAAAAGGTGCAGATCTACACGCTCATAAGCAGTGACGATGTGTTGCCGGAGGCTCCAAATTTTGTATTTGGCGCTCAACCGGATGGATCAGGCTTGTTGAAGACTCCCACCGGTGATGGGTACATATTTGTTACTAATCATGAAATACTCCGCTCTGTTTCCCGAACATATCTCGATAATACCTTCACCCCAAAAAAAGCTGAATACATCGTGGATGCGGAAGGCGGAATGTGGCGGCTTTGCTCCGCCACGATGGCGATACCCTCTGTTCATGGCTTTGGTCCATTGTTTATCACTGCTGGAGAAACAGGCCCTGACTCACGGGTGCATGCAATAGATCCCTTTGGATCTGTTGCTGATAAAAAAAGAACCGACCGGGTGCTTCCAGCATTAGGCAGGGCTGGAATGGAAAACGCATTGCCGCTGCCTAAGACCGCATACGCAGGTAAAACCATCATTATTATTGGTGAGGATGACGCTAACGGCCAACTGTTGGCGTATGTCTCAAACACGGTAGGCGACCTGGTTAACGGACAACTTTACTTTCTGAGAAGAAAAGATCTGAACACGCAAGAAACGGAGATGGCGGTAGGCAGCACATACAGCGTAGAGTTTGTGCCGATTGACAATGCAGCCACTGCAACCGGAGCAGAGATAGCAGCACAGTCAATTGCTAAAAACTGTATACAGTTCGGCAGGGTAGAAGATATCGATTACAGGAAAGGCGGTGGCGGCCATGACAGGGAAATATATTTTGCTGTTACAGGATTGGCAAACGTAACCGGCAAAACCAAGTGGGGGAGAGTGTATAAGCTTATTCTTGACCAAAGCAGTCCATTAAGCGGTACACTCATGCCGGTTGCGGACGGGAATCGAAATCCCGGTAACGATTTAATTAACCCCGACAACATTTGCGCTACAACAAACTACGTCTACATCCAGGAAGATGGTGATGCTTTTTATCCAGAAGCCAAACACGATTCGTATATCTGGCAGTACGATATTGCAAAGAAACAATACAAGCCGTTCTTGACAATGTGGCATCGCAGAGAAGATGCAAGCTTCAACAGTATTAACGGCTATAACCAAACTGGTGAGAACAGGTTTGGGAGCTGGGAGTTCGGTGCCATGATAGACGTTTCATCAACGATAGGCAGTTCTAATGTTTTTTTATTAAACATACATGCACACACCTGGCAGAAAGATCGTTTTTTGAATGCTGATGGCACTGCAATATCTAATAATAAAGAAGGTGGTCAAACTGTAATCCTTAGGAATGTACCTCAATAACTGACGTCTTTTAGAAACTATGTGCAGGATGATTGATTGGATCTTTATTGGGATCCTTTGCTCTATTCTTTTCTCTCTTTCTTGTCAGTCAAAAAAGAATAAAAGCACACCAGTAGCTGAGATCAAGGAAGCAGTCCAGCAAAAGATCGACTCGATAGAACATTGGTATAACAATGAGTGGCTACCGATAGCAAGCGGTGGAACGGAAGCCCAGATGCATAGGGCTTTCGGTAATGGAAGAAAAATATACAAGCAAATTGAATGGGCAGTCGAGTTCTTCTTCCCCCAAACTGCAAAAGAATTAAATGGAGCTCCGTTGCCGGAGATTGAGCCAGAAGAAAATATGGTGATCGCCCCTTCAGGATTTCAAGTTATTGAAGCATTGATCTATCCTTTTGCCGAAACGAATAGAACCCGCCTTTTGCAGGAGTCCAAAAAACTGACGAGTGTTCTTCACCGGCTACAAATACTATGGCATGAACATCAGTTTCGTGATGACCAGGTTTTTGTGGCCTGCCGACTTCAAGTGATGCGCATTACCTCCCTGTCTCTTGCTGGCTTTGATACACCCCTTTCACTCACTGCAATTCAAGAAGTTTCCTTCAGCCTAAAGGGCGTGCAAACTGCAATTTCTGCATATGAGCAGGTTCAGCACCTACAGTTGTTTGATAGTATTTATACAATGATTCGTGGTGCTGCGGATTTCATTAGTGAACACAAACACTTCGAAAGTTTTGACCGAGCTTTTTTTATCGGAAGCTACCTCCAACCCCTGGCAAATTGGTTTTTTATTCTTCAGTATAAACTAAACTTGAAACCGCCAAATATATAT
>DASQNW010000347.1:0-9634 GCA_035644775.1 Chitinophagaceae bacterium
CCCACTTGGTAGGATAAAATTTTGTCAGCTTAATTTATCCACACGTCCAAGGCTGCCAAAAGGCCTACTAGCTGCGGGTTTAGATCAAGAAAGCACAACAAAATGAAAACGAGTTGTGAATTGCTGTGGATAACTAGTGAAAAGAAGCCGACGGGTGTGGACAGCTGCTAAATAACCTCGAAAATGAATAGAGCTAAGGAGATAAAGATCTCAGATTTTGATTATGAGCTGCCCAATGGGAACATAGCGGCTTACCCTCTGCCTCAACGAGAAGCATCAAAACTATTGGTGTACAGAAACGGCACCACTAATTCCACCACTTTCTCCCACCTGCCTGAGTACCTAAGTCATAAGTCGACGGTGGTACTTAACAATAGCCGTGTTATTGAAGCACGCCTATTGTTTCAAAAACCTTCAAAGGGAATTGTTGAAATTTTCTGCCTGGAGCCTGTAAATCGAAAAATGGCCACTACTGAAGCGATGGAAACCACCGGAAGTGTGCAGTGGCTATGCCTGATTGGTGGTGCTTCTAAATGGAAGAAAGGTGAGATCCTTGAAAAAGAACTAGTTTCACAAAGCTCATACGGTTCGCTGCAGGCTGCCTACATGGCTAAGGTCGGCGAGGCTTTCCAGATTGAACTTTCATGGACGCCCGCACACCTGAGCTTTGCAGAAGTGCTGCACGCTACAGGAGCTATGCCGCTACCCCCTTACATTAAGAGAAAAGCAGAAACAGCTGACAGAGAAAGATACCAAACCGTATTTGCAGAGCACAAAGGCTCAGTGGCTGCCCCCACTGCAGCACTCCATTTTACTCCTTCTCTTCTTAGCCAGATGGAAGAAAAAGACATCAAGACCACCTTCGTAACACTTCACATAGGAGCAGGCACCTTTAAGCCAGTGAAGACAGAAACAATTGCTGAACACAGCATGCATGCGGAACAATTCCAGCTGGGTATAAAAGAACTAAAAATTCTGCAGCAAAACAGAGAGCTTGTTGCAGTAGGCACTACTACGTTGAGAACACTTGAAAGTCTTTTCTGGATAGGAATAAAAATACTGCAAGGAACAGCAACACCTTCAGACCTAACTCTGGGCCAGTGGGAAGCATATGAGCTGTCGCCTAAAAATATCACATATGGCGAAAGCATTGAAGGCATCATCAACTTTATGCAACAACATAGAATGCAACACCTGGTCTGTGAAACAAGTTTATTGATCGTTCCGGGGTATCAGTTCCGCTCAGCCGAAGCATTGATTACAAACTTCCACCAGCCGAGGTCTACTTTATTGCTATTAGTTGCGGCTTTCATTGGTCATGATTGGAAGAAGGTATACCAGCATGCACTGGAAAACAATTTTCGCTTTTTAAGCTATGGTGACAGTAGTTTGTTGTGGAGGCGACATCAAGATTAAGACGAGCTTACCTTCAGCGGCAATTCAATAGACAAGCAACTTCCCTTGCCTAACGTGCTGTCTGCCCGAATGGTTCCCTCATGGGCCTCCACAACTGTTTTTACATAGCTAAGGCCGAGGCCAAAACCTTTTACGTTGTGGATGTTGCCGGTGTGAGCCCTATAGAATTTTTCGAATATTCTTTTCAAAGTTTCACGCGTCATCCCAATGCCGTTATCTTCTATTTTTATGAGGATGTTTTTATCGTTTGAAGTAGTAGTGATACAAACCTTTGGAGGCACGTTTTCTTTAGAATATTTCACTGCATTATCGAGCAGATTGTTGATCAGGTTTGAAAAATGAACTTCATCAGCCTCAATGACGAACTGTTCTGCATTCAGGTTCGTTTCCAGTGCTCCTTTTTTCTCCTCAAGACGAAGAATAAAATTGTCGGCCACGTCTTCAATTACCTGGTGAACGTTTATGGGCTTTAGATTCAACTCAATCTCCTGGCGATCCATCAGCGCGGATTTTAGGATAGTTTCCACTTGCCTGTTCATCCGCTGATTTTCTTCTTTGATTATACTGCTAAAGTAAGACAGCTTACTGGGGTCCTTTGTCACTTTCTCATTTTTAAGCGCATCAACAGCAAGCGAAATCGTAGCAATAGGCGTCTTAAATTCGTGGGTCATATTGTTGATGAAATCGTTCTTTATTTCACTCAGCTTTTTCTGACGAATCATCGTTCGAATGGTAAGCGTAAACGCCGTGATGATTATTACAATCAGCAATATGGCAAAAATCATCTGAGGTAACAAACTTCGGGCAACAATGTTCTTGATGCTTGGCACTACTACTATCAGCATCTCATCTACAGACAAGTTTTCAGCGGCGGAGCCACTTGGTGCAATTAAAGGATAATGATAAGCAAAGTGGTGAGCTGAGTCATCGTACCATTCTGAGAAATTTGGGGTCTGCCTTTCAAGGTATCCTATTGTACCTGAACTAAGTGTTGCAAGTCCAAATTCGAAGCTGACATTTTCCATCTGCTGCGCATCAAACGCTCTTTTGAGCTTGTCGTATATTTCTTGTGTAGTAAACCGATGGCCAATGCTGTACGGCTTTGCAATCTCAAAACTAAATTCATCGCCAAAGCCAGGGAATATTTTGTTTGGCGCAGAAGAAGAGCCCTTGAGCTGCGCCAATTCATCACCGACTTTAATGGTCACTTCTTTCACCTTTTGTTCTACCTGATCCTCCCTGAAAACAAGCATGTTTCTTAGCCATGAAATCTGAATGATGACAATGCCAATAAGCGAAAGGGTAATAAGTCCGATAATTATGGGAAAAATTCTTTTCATGAAGCTCAGATAACATGCTCAGGCGAGCAAGGCTTTGCTGCTTTCCACATTTGAGGTAAACAAGATGCTGAAAAAAAATCTACCCTGCAAAAATATTCTTGCTGGCTGGCACTATGTGGCACAAGTTTATTAGTTGATAATTTTTAACAGAAACTCTTTCAATCCTTACATTTATATCATGGTAGCACCAACGGCAGGGGTATTGTTGATTGCAGATCCTTTTTTGAAAGATCCAAACTTCATGCGTACAGTGGTTTTCGTTACTGAACACCGTGATGAGGGCACTATAGGGTTCGTCATCAACAGGCAGTTTGAAAATACTTTAGATGAATTGATTCCTGAGGTAGAAGGTTACAAATTGCCGGTGTATTATGGTGGACCAGTTCAAAAAAACACTATTCATTTTTTACATCGCTATCCGCAGGAAATTCCTGGCGGTGTCGAGATCATGGAAGGCGTATTTTGGGGTGGCGATTTTGACTGTGTTGTTGAACTAATAAACAGCGGTAAAATAGACCCCCATAAAATCCGTTTTTACATTGGTTACTCGGGGTGGAGTGCCGGACAACTGGATACCGAGATGCAGGAGAAAACATGGCTTACTGTGGAAGCTGCCCGCCACTTGATTTTTCATGAGAATGCCGAAGAGATCTGGAAAGATGCGCTAAAGCATCTTGGAGGAGAGTATGAGATGATGATTAATTTTCCTATTGATCCTCAGCTCAACTAAAACGAATCAGGAAAGTTCTATGCTTTTGCAGGCTTATACGACGAAGTAAGTGTTTTTCACTCAACGGTTTTGGCACCTTCTACAAGAACTGTAACCCGGTTATTCAAAACTTCTACAAACCCACCTTCTATATCGAAGTACGCCGCGTGCGCCTGCTTGTCGCGCAACACCTTAACCCGTCCTGCTTTTAATGCACTCACCAATGGAGCGTGCTTTTCCAACACTTCAAATGAACCGCTCATGCCAGGCATTTGAACGCCATAAACTTCACCACTAAATATTTTTCGTTCTGGTGTTAAGATCTCAAGTGTCATAATTCATGTGATTGCGGATGCGCAGATTTGCAGATTAACTATACGGATTTAATAATTTCGTTTCCTCATTTGCACATCTGCACATTTTCTCATTTGCACGTTTGCATTCCTCCTCTATCCCTGTGCCTGCGCCAGTAACTTTTTGCCCTTTTCAATAGCATCATCGATTGATCCTACCAGGTTGAAAGCAGCTTCTGGATATTCGTCAACTTCGCCATCCATGATCATGTTGAAACCACGAATAGTTTCTTCGATCGGCACCAGTACACCCTTTAATCCTGTAAATGCTTCCGCAACATGAAAGGGTTGCGACAGAAAACGTTGCACTCTACGTGCACGAGATACGATTAGTTTATCCTCATCGCTCAATTCATCCATACCAAGAATAGCGATGATATCCTGTAATTCTTTATACCGTTGCAAGATCAACTTCACGCGGTTGGCACAACTGTAATGCGCCTCACCAACAATGCCGGGGCTTAAGATCCGCGATGTAGAGTCCAGCGGATCAACAGCAGGGTAAATACCAAGGTCAGCGATCTTCCGCGAAAGCACCGTTGTAGCGTCCAGGTGGGCAAATGTTGTTGCGGGAGCTGGATCGGTCAAGTCATCAGCAGGTACATAAACCGCCTGTACTGATGTAATGGATCCGTTTTTAGTGGATGTAATACGCTCCTGCATCAGGCCCATCTCTGTTGCCAATGTAGGCTGATATCCCACCGCAGAAGGCATCCGGCCCAAAAGCGCCGACACCTCAGATCCCGCCTGTGTAAAACGAAAAATATTATCTACAAAGAAAAGGATATCACGGCCGCGACCGGTACCATCACCATCTCTAAAATATTCAGCAATGGTTAATCCAGAAAGCGCAACGCGGGCCCGGGCCCCCGGAGGCTCATTCATCTGGCCAAACACGAAAGTAGCTTTGGAATCGGAAAGCTCTGAAATGTTCACTTTGCTCAGGTCCCAGCCACCTTCTTCCATACTATGTTTGAAAGCATCGCCATATTTCATGATGCCTGCTTCTATCATTTCCCGCATCAGGTCATTCCCTTCTCTTGTTCTTTCACCCACTCCTGCAAAAACAGACAAACCAGAATATGCTTTAGCGATATTATTAATCAACTCCTGGATCAATACGGTTTTTCCAACTCCAGCTCCGCCGAAAAGGCCGATTTTACCACCTTTTGCGTAAGGCTCTATCAGATCAATTACTTTAATTCCGGTAAATAAAACCTCGGTAGCAGTAGAAAGGTGCTCGAATGCCGGTGGTTTTGCATGAATCGGCCTTCCATTCACTTTGGGTACTGGTGGTAAGCCATCGATGGGATCGCCGGTAACATTAAACAGTCGGCCCTTTATAGCATCTGATGCAGGCATGGTGATCGGAGCTCCGGTGTCGACAACATCGATACCACGGGTTAAACCTTCAGTGCCGTCCATAGCGATGGTGCGAACACTGTCTTCACCCAAATGCTGCTGAACTTCCAGTACTAAAGTGTCACCATTGTCTCGCTTTATTTCTAAAGCGTTGAAAATTTCAGGCAATTGCCCATGGAATTGAACATCTACAACAGCGCCGATGATTTGTTTAACCTTGCCAACTTTTGCCATAAAAAGCTTTTGTAAAGAGGTATTATAAAGATCTGGCCTTTGGCCCATTTTTATTCGGCTGCAAAGGTAAGGGTACAGTCCTGATTTGCCAATTTGCGAAGGATTTTATCAAACTTCTCAACTAACTGTTCACCGGTGACGAGGGAGCAATTTCATCAATTGCGGATGCTTATAATCGCACTGGTTTAGCAAGCTTCCATTACCTTAGCGTAAGAGCCTCCGGAACGCTTTTGTATGGAAAAATTTATTGTATCAGCAAGAAAATATAGACCTCAGACTTTTGATACTGTAGTAGGACAGGCGCATATTACTACAACGCTGAAAAATGCTATAAAAACCCAACAGCTTGCTCATGCATTTCTGTTCTGCGGTCCGCGAGGCGTGGGGAAAACCACGTGTGCAAGGATTCTTGCAAAGACCATTAATTGCGAAAGAATCAATACAGACGGTGAAGCATGCAACGAGTGCCATTCCTGCCTCTCTTTTAACGAGGGTACTTCGCTAAATGTTCACGAACTTGATGCTGCCAGCAATAATTCAGTTGATGATATCAGGAGCCTGGTTGAACAGGTGCGCTTCACCCCCCAGGCTGGCAAGTACAAAGTGTATATTATAGATGAGGTGCATATGCTTAGTTCTGCTGCATTCAATGCATTTTTAAAAACGCTTGAAGAGCCGCCGCCGTATGCCAAGTTTATTCTTGCCACGACAGAGAAGCACAAAATATTGCCGACGATACTAAGCCGGTGTCAAATATTCGATTTCAAGCGGATTACATTGCATGACACTGTAGACCACCTGAAGGCCATCACCGCAAAAGAACAAGTGACTGCTGAGGAAGCTGGGCTGCAGTTGATTGCGCAGAAGAGCGAAGGTTGCATGCGTGATGCATTAAGCATCATGGATAAGATCATCAGCTTTACCGGTGGCCAGTTAACTTACCCCAACACGCTTGAGCACCTGAACATTCTTGACGAAGAATTTTATTTCCGGTTTATAGATTGCATGCTTACGCAAGATCTTGCAAGCGCCATGCTGCTGTACGACGATATAGATAAGAAAGGTTTTGAAGGCGATATGGTGCTGAATGGCTTCGCTTCGTTTATTAGAAACCTGTTGGTATGCAAAGATCCACGAGTAGCTGGATTGTTAGAAGTGGTTGATAGTTTTAAAACCCGCTACACAGCCACGGCTCAGAAAACCGAGACCGGCCTGCTCGTGAGTGCTCTGAACATTCTGAACGATGCCGAAATCAACTACAGGTCTGCAAGAAGTAAAAGATTACATGTTGAACTTTGCCTGATAAAGCTTTGCTACCTGCAACAGGCATTGCAACTTGCTGGCAACGGTACGGAGATAGAAAGGAAAAAGACAGTAGAGGATGCAAAGCCGCTATCCTTTAAGTCGCTCACCCCAATTGCATTGAAGGAGTCAAAGGCAACAGCACCCATCACGACATCACCAGCCCCGGTTCCTAAGCAACCGGCAAAATTAATGATCGAAACTGCCATGGAAGGGCCGGTGGAAAGCAGGGTTGAAGAACCAAAGCAAAAGCAACTTCAACAAACAGAAGAGAAATCAAAAACGGGTGCAGCCCCAAAAGCAAGGCTCGGCGCATTGGACGCGATTCGCAAAAAGGTGCAACAGGAAAATGGAACATTGCTACCTGAGCAGGATCAGCCGATTACCCACGAAAAGCTTACGGCAGCCTGGCAAGTGTTGATTAAAAAATTAAAGGAAGATAGAAATCCAGCCTGGCAAAGCTTCGACCTCGCCGGATTATCCATAAAAGACCAAAACAGTTTTGTGGCTACCGCCGCCAACAACTTACAGCAACGATTTTTAGAACTTGAGCGAAACAAAGCCTGCTTATTTCTGCAAAAAGAACTGAACAACCGGCTCTTGAAATTTTCGATTGTACTGACTGAAGGAGAACATGCTCCCATAGCAGGCGACCTTCCTCTTTCCGCAAAAGAACAGTACAACAAGATAGTTGAACAATTTCCATTAGTGAAGGAGCTGAAGGAACGCTTGAAACTGGATCTTGATTTTTGACGGACAGCGCCGAGGACAAAACATGCAACATGAGGCTTCTTGATGCATCTGCATTCTGCGGATGAACGGAGCGTCGCAACAAAAGCTCCATAGCGATACTGCAGCAGGCACACAAACAGCCACGGAATCTTTTTTGGAGTTTTTTGGCTTAATTTCACGCCTCAATTCTGAGCTACATAAATATCAAATATAGAAAATGGCCGAAGTGATTTTAATGCCCCGCCTCAGCGATACTATGACAGAAGGTGTGATTGCAGCATGGCATAAAAAAATTGGAGATGCAGTTAAGAAGGGAGATTTGCTTGCTGAAATCGAGACGGACAAGGCTACTATGGAACTCGAAAGTTACAAGGACGGCACCCTCCTGCACATAGGCGCCGACAAGGGTGGAAAACTTCAGGTAAACGATCTTCTTGCAATTATAGGTCAGGCCGGTGAAGACATCAGTGCTCACACTTCCGGTCATGGACACGCTAAAGCGAACGGACAGGTAGATACATCTTCTTCAGTGCTTAAGGAAGAACAATCGGTAGAAAAAGGTGAAGGTGATATGCCAACAAAATCGTCAGCAACAAGTGCAACTTCGATGGACCTGAGCAAAGTGGAAGAAGTGGTGCTCATGCCGAGGTTGAGTGATACCATGACAGAAGGTGTGATTGCTGCCTGGCATAAAAAAGTAGGTGATGATGTGAAGAAAGGAGAGCTGCTGGCAGAAATTGAAACAGATAAGGCTACGATGGAACTTGAAAGCTACAAAAATGGTAAGCTGTTGTACATCGGTGCGCAGGATGGAGAGAAGATTGCAGTGAATGAGCTATTATGCATCATTGGTGAAGAGGGAAAGGTGGATGTGCAGGCTGTGGTCTCCGCATCCAAAGGTGGCGCTTCAATGCCACCTGCGTCTGGCCAGGAACAAACTACAAAACACGAGACGCAAACCAGCGAGGCAACAACAGAAAGCACTCAAGCTTCTAATTCCGATGGAAGAATAAAAGCTTCGCCGCTGGCAAAAAAGATAGCGGCAGAAAAAGGGATTGACCTAACCCAGGTAAATGGAAGCGGCGACAATGGAAGGATCACCAAAAGAGATATAGATTCTTTCAAGCCTTCTCGTCAGGAGAGCCGCAAAGGTGAGCCACAACAGGCGCAATCTACCGTTGCTGCTACGCCGGTGGTACAAGGCCAGGAAGGGTTTACAGATAACAGTGTGTCACAGATGAGGAAGGCTATTGCAAAGAGATTGGGTGAAAGCAAGTTCAGCGCACCGCATTTCTACCTTACCATGGAGATTAACATGGATAAGGCTATGGAAGCCCGCACTCAAATGAATGAAGTAAGCGAGGTGAAGATTAGCTTCAATGATATGGTGGTGAAAGCCACGGCAATGGCATTGAGAAAACATCCTGCAGTGAACTCCTCCTGGATGGGTGATTTCATCCGGCAATACCAGCACATACACATTGGAGTTGCTGTTGCTATCGAAGATGGATTGATAGTGCCTGTAGTCCGCTTTGCTGATCAGAAAACATTGAGCCAGATTGCAGCAGAAGTGAAAGAGCTTGCCGGCAAAGCAAAAAACAAAAAACTACAGCCCAACGAGTTTTCCGGCAATACATTTACCATCTCTAACCTGGGCATGATGGACATCGAAGAGTTCACTGCAATCATCAACCCTCCGGATAGCGCTATCATGGCAGTAGGTAGAATAAAGGAAATTGTTATAAGAAAGGGTGAAGGCTTTGGCGTAAGTAATGTGATGAAGATTACCCTCAGTTGTGACCACAGGAGCGTAGATGGTGCAGTAGGTGCTGCTTTCCTGCAGACATTTAAAAGATACCTCGAAAATCCTGTGACGATGCTCGTGTAAATTCAACAACTTTAATCGTGAGCCTCTGTACATCAGAGGCTTTTTTGTTTCTACCTGTTTTCAGAAATGGTGCCTTCAAATAATAACATTGTATTTGGATCCAAAACAATGTTCGTCGGTTTCTCTTTATGCGAGAAGTTTGTGGCGCTGGTCCCAGGTGAAACGGTCACTCGCTGAACAGTCTGCTTTCCCATTTTATCGACAACTCCCAGCTCCAGAGGAAAAGAATAACTGGTAGTACCGGAATGTTCGATACGGAGATTCACTTTCTCACCAGAGTAATTCCATTGCACTTTGA
>DASQNW010000348.1:0-5327 GCA_035644775.1 Chitinophagaceae bacterium
CATCATCGGCATTTTTTGCAGCGGTGGAGCAAAGAAAATCATCGGTGTGGAAGCCGTGGATGCAGCCGTTGAAGATGCACGGCAAAATGCGGTTGTAAACAAAATAGAACATGCGCAGTTCTTTACAGGCGACGTGATAGACGTTTGCAACGAGGCATTCTTTGAATGTCATGGTAACCCCGACGTTATTATTACAGACCCACCAAGAGCCGGCATGCACGAGAAGCTGGTGAAAAAAATACTTGAGATAGAAGCCCCTGTTGTAGTATATGTAAGCTGCAATCCGGCGACACAGGCAAGAGATTTACATTTGCTGAATCATAAATATGATGTGACGCGAATTCAACCCGTGGATATGTTTCCACACACGCATCATATCGAGAATGTAGTTCAGCTTAAACTGAAAAGAAAGGACAAGTAATGAGTGATTTTAAATACAAGCCAGATAGTTTTCCGCCTCTTGTAAAAAATTTAATTATCATCAATGCCCTCGTTTTTGTGGCTCAGGTCACATTAAATATCACTCCTTACGTGATGCTTTATCCGGTGCAGCACCCACAGTTTGAGCCTTACCAGATCGCTACGCATATGTTTGCCCATTCTCCGGCTATGCTGTTCCATATTCTCTTCAACATGTTTGCCCTCTGGATGTTCGGGAGAATATTGGAGAACGTTTGGGGCCCACAACGATTTCTGCTGTTTTACCTGGCCTGTGGTGTAGGCGCGGCAGCCCTACACCTTGGCATTCAGTATTTCCGCTGGGAGGAAGCAGAAAAGCTTTACCAGGCGGGCAATGTGGTAGCGGCGCAGGAGATGGCGAGCAGCATCGGGCCTGCTCTGGGTGCTTCAGGCGCCGTGATGGGCATTTTTGCAGCCTTTGCCTACCTCTTTCCCAATACAGAGTTGTTTATTATGTTTATCCCTATACCGATAAAAGCTAAATGGGCAGTGCTTGGTCTGGCAGCCTTCGACTTGTTTGGCGGCGTAGCTAATTTCAGGGGGGATAATGTGGCGCATTTTGCACATTTAGGAGGCGCAATTACTGGTTTTATAATTGTGTTAATATGGAATAGAAGGAACCGCCGCAGGTTTTATTAATCAGTCTACAATCCTAATTTTAAGTCGTCATGAGCTACTACCGACAAGAAAACAGACGCAGGTTGTCCGTGGGTCAGGACGGTAACGCTTTAACTACCCTTATAGCTATCCACCTTGTAGTATTTGTTTTGCTTGCCTTCATAAAAGTTATTTACTATTTCAGTTATGGCAGCGATGGATTGGTATCATACCAGAAAAACGTGCTTAACTGGATCACTTTACCTGCGGACACTGGAATATTTATACAAAGACCGTGGAGCCTTATCACACATATGTTCGTACATGACAACGTGTGGCATATTGTAGCTAACATGTTATGGCTATGGGGCTTCGGGTTCATTCTTCAGGACATAGCAGGCAACAAAAAAATAATTCCTGTTTTTATCTATGGTGCCCTCGGTGGTGCAGCGGCCTACATGCTGTCGTACAACTTGCTTCCGGCACTCAATGAAAACATTCAATACTCCTATGCTCTTGGAGCCTCAGCCGGCGTAATGGCGATTGCTATTGCTACTACAGTCTTAGCGCCCGGCTATCGAATATTTCCTATGATAAATGGCGGCATCCCGCTCTGGGTGCTCACTATGATATTTGTAATAATAGACCTTGCAACAATACCCTACAACAATCCTGGTGGACATGTAGCACACCTTGCAGGCGCTGGCACCGGCTTCCTCTTCATGTTTTCCATGCGTAAAGGCTATGATTGGAGTACTTGGATGAATAACTCTTTTGATTGGGTAAATAATTTATTTAATCCCGAGAAGCCCAAGAAAGGAAAGCGGGTAAAAACCGAGTTGTTTTACAAAAGCACCGTAGCTCCATACAAAAAGACTACTAGTGTTACACAACAGAAGGTGGACGAAATCCTGGACAAAATAAATCAAAAGGGATATAGCTCTTTAAATGATGAAGAGAAAGAGGTTTTGAAAAGAGCAAGTAAAGAGGATATATAATTCATTAGAACTCTGTCTTATATTTCATTACTCCACTGCACTAGAAATAACAGCCTGTATTTATTAAATTGCAGCAATGGCTGCCAAATTCTCTTTGTTTGCAAAGCGCTTCTTCATTTCCGTAAACATATTGGTAGCAATTATTTTTCTACTTGCTTGTTTAGCTCCGTATCTCGACCCTGTTAAGTGGTGGTTTATTTCTTTGCTGGGACTTGGGTTTGCTTTCATCTTTCTCGTTCAGTTGCTTTTTGTTTTCTTTTGGTTGGCGTTCAAGCCTGCATTTAGTCTCATCTCGCTGGCAACGCTGGTTATCGGCTGGAAGAGCATTGCTGTGTTTTTTGCCATGCATTTGTCAGCAGATTTCAACCGAATCAAACCACCAAATACGCTTCGCGTGGTTCACTGGAACGTAGCTCGCTTTATTGAATGGAAAAGAAACAATAACAAAAGGAGTCAAACGCGGTTGAAAATGATGCGCCAGTTGAAAGCGCAAGATGCTGACGTACTTTGCCTTGTAGAGTTTTTTCATTCAACTGACTCCACTTACTACGACAACATCAATTACGTAATTAAAAACCTCGGCTACCCCTACTTTTATTATTCATGGGATGAAGACGGAGGTAACCAATGGGTTGGACAGGCCATTTTCTCCCGCCATCCTATTGTTGACAGTGGTTTGATCCGATATAGAGAACCATCTATGCCAGAGGCTTTGATTCATGCAGACATTAAAATCAACAACGACACCGTCCGATTTTATACTACTCACCTGCAGTCGGTACGATTTCAAAGACAGGATTATGAAACACTCGAAAAAATAAAGCGGAGAGAAGACAGCTTGTTTGAAAACTCGCTTAACATTTTTTCAAAACTGAAGCGTGGGCTGATATATCGATCTTACCAAACGACAGCCTTGAAAAATGAAATTGAATCATCGCCACATCCATTTGTTCTTACAGGCGACTTCAATGACGTACCCAACTCTTTCACTTATTTTAGCGTGAGTAAAAATCTTCAGGATGCCTTTTTAAAAAAAGGTTTTGGAGTAGGAAGAACTTATTCTTTCATCTCTCCCACTTTACGGATCGATTACATACTAGCCACAAAAGATTTTTCTGTTCAGCAATTCAATCGTCATCTCAAAGAATATTCAGATCACTACATGCTGGTGGCTGATTTAAAACTTCGCAAATAAGCACCATTGCTATCTTTGCTCGCTCTTAGCAACGGCAATTATGAAAGGGTTAAAAGTTTATAATTCTTTTTCTCGTGATAAAGAAGAATTCCAGTCGCTTGTTCCAGGTCACGTGGGTATGTACGTGTGTGGACCCACAGTGAGCGGCGAGAGCCACCTTGGGCATGCACGGCCTTACATCACATTCGACGTGGTATATCGCTACCTGATGCACCTGGGCTACAAAGTGAGGTATGTACGTAATATTACCGATGCAGGTCATTTTGAAGAAGAAGGCAGAGAAGCAGAAGATAAAATTGCGAAGAAAGCAGTGCTTGAAAAACTTGAACCTATGGAGCTGGTGCAGAAATACACCAACCTGTTTCATTGGGCGATGAATGAATTTAATTGCTTACCTCCTTCTATTGAGCCGACGGCTACAGGGCACATTGTTGAACAAATAGGAATGATTGAGGAGATATTGAAAGCTGGCTATGCTTATGAGGTCAACGGCAGCGTGTACTTCGATGTAAAAAAATATGCGACTTCGCACGATTACGGAAAGTTGAGTGGCAGAGTGGTAGAAGATCTCCTTGAAACAACCAGAGAGCTCGAAGGTCAGGACGAGAAAAAAGATAAAGCAGATTTCGCTCTATGGAAAGCTGCTCCGCCAGAACATATCATGCGCTGGAGAAGTCCGTGGGGAGAAGGATTCCCAGGCTGGCACATTGAATGTTCTGCAATGAGTACTAAATATCTGGGAAAGCAGTTCGATATTCATGGAGGGGGTATGGATCTTCTCTTTCCGCACCATGAAAGTGAAATAGCCCAGAGTACCATTTGCAACCATGAAGCTCCTGTTCGTTATTGGATTCACAACAACATGATCACCATCAACGGCAGAAAAATGGGCAAGAGTTACAACAACGTTATCAAACTGACTGAGTTGTTTAGTGGCAAGCACCCACTGCTGGAAAAGGCTTACTCCCCAATGACCGTGAGGTTTTTCATTCTTCAAACGCACTATAGAAGCACACTCGACTTTGGTAATGAAGCTTTGCAAGCTGCTGAAAAAGGGCTGAAGCGCCTGATGGAAGCGTATGAATGGTTGAAACTATGGGAGGCAGAAGACAGTAGCTCCAACCTAATCACAGGCACCAACACAGAGCTGGATCAAAAAGTTCATCAACTCCTCGCAGGTTTTGAAGAGTATATGAATGATGATTTTAGCACTGCTAAAGTTCTGGCAAATATGTTCGAGCTGGTGCCTGTAATCAATTCGCTTAAAGACAGAAACTTACCTGCTGACAGCCTGAGTACTGAAACGATGCAACAACTGCAGCAGATGATGGAAGTATATGTAGAGGGGATCCTTGGATTGAAGCACGAGAAATCTGCTGAAGAAAATAAACTCAAGGTAGTGATGGAAGTGCTCATCGCAATACGAAAAGAAGCGAGAGCAAGAAAAGATTGGGCAACATCAGACAAAATTCGGAATCAACTAGCTGAAGCCGGAATACTATTGAAGGACGAGAAAGATGGAGCTATGAGCTGGACTTTGAAGTAACTTAAATTCAATCTACGCTACGAATGCCTCTTATCATCTCCCGCTTACCTTTTGGACCTGTAAGTTTTTGCACTTTAAAGCCAGCAGATTTCATGGCTCTTTGAACATCGCTTTTAGAACAATACGTAACCAATGCAGCTCCGGGAAGCAGCATATGAAAAAGTTGTCCAAACACCTGTTCTGTCCATAGTTCCGGCTGCGCAGCAGGGGCAAACGCGTCGTAATATATCAGGTGGAAAGGATCATCCGCAGAAAAGTCTTGAAGATTGATCTGCAGTTTTCTTAACGTAAAAAAATCAGACAGCTTGTGAGCAAGGTTCCATGGCGCTGCATGAATTTCCCGGAGAATTCCCGGCGTGCAGGATAGAAACTGCTCGTAATTAAGAGCTTCGTATTCTTGTGGGGAAAGTGGGTCGGTTTCGACAGCAGTATAATGAATTGGTTGAGAAGCTTTGACAGCTTCTATATAAGTGAGCAACACGTTGATTCCGTTACCGAAGCCCACCTCAAAAATGCGAATGGGATGGCTATT
>DASQNW010000349.1:0-3942 GCA_035644775.1 Chitinophagaceae bacterium
GTTACAGCAATCCCTGTTCGCTTTCCTCCAAAATCAATAGACAATATTCGGCCCATGAAATACATTTTGTGTGTAGACAACCATTAAAAGTCTATTTGGCTCATAAAAAGATCAGCAATCACCAAGGCAGCGAAAACAACGCTGGCAATTCCGTTAGCGGTCATAAAGGCAATATTCACTCGTCTTAAGTCATTTGGTTTGACAAGAGCATGCTGATAGATAAGCATTCCTCCGAATACCAACACGCCCAACCAATACAACCAGCCAAACTCTCCCGCCTTTCCGGCAGCGATGATACAGCCGGCGCTAAGCAAATGCAGCAGTTCTGATATACGTAGTGCTTTTTCTTTTCCAACAGCGGCAGGAATGGAATACAACTTCTGTGATCTGTCAAAATCCTCGTCTTGAAGTGAGTAGATGATGTCGAAACCGCTGACCCAAAATATAACCGCAAACGAAAATAGTAACGGCAACAAATGAAAGCTACCTACCACTGCCAAGTAAGCACCTATTGGTGCAAGTGCCAAACCCAGGCCCAGGATCAAATGACAAAGTGATGTAAAGCGCTTGGAATAACTATAGCCAAGTACCACCAGAAGCGCTACCGGAGACAGCAGAAAACAGATTGAATTAATGAAAAAACTACTCACGATGAACAACACGCAATTGGCCGCCGTAAACGTCAATGCATTTGCCGGAGTAATGATGCCCTGAGGCAGTTCACGAGAGGCTGTTCTCGGATTGAGTGCATCAATATCCCTATCGAGATAACGGTTGAAAGCCATCGCAGCGCTACGGGCAAAAACCATGCATAGCACTACAAGCATAAACTTTGTCAGTAGAACACGACTCGAAAAAAGGACATCCGCTGAGGCACCGGCTTCATGGAATCTGAAACTAAAAAGTCCAAGAAAAAAACCAATGAACGCAAAAGGCATTGCAAAAATGGTGTGTGAAAACTTTACAAGCGACAGGTAGTTCTTTGCTGTTGTCATGAATCCTACAAAACTTTTCTCAACAAAGTTCCGGATAAACAATCATGTTTATTCCATAATCATTTTGGACACCATCTCTTTCATAAGCATTGCGTCTGATGTGCCCGCGTCATCAATGCCTATACTCCTCAAGTTGTAATGATGCAACAGCAGCAATATTTTCTCAACACCACTGTAACTATAGTTTTGTGCAGCCTGCATGTAATCTTTCAAAAAGTAGCTGTTGACGCCAATTGCAGCTGCAACAGCCTTTTCACCTCCTGCGGAATTGAGATAGACCATTAACACTTTACTAAAGAAACTGTAAAGCGATGGAAGCAATAACTGCAAAGGAGCAGCTTTTGGATTCGCCTCAAAATATTGAATGATGCGCATTGCCTTGTACATGTCGCGTTGTGCAATTGCATGCTGCAATTCAAACACATTAAATTCTTTACTTACCCCTACGAATGCTTCAATATCGTCTTCCGTGATGCTCTTCCTGTCTGAGAGATTCACTGAAATTTTATCTACTTCATTGCTCAGCCGGTTGAGGTCGTTGCCAATATGATCAATCAGCAGATACAGTGCTTTTCTAGTGATTGTAAACCCTCTTGATTGCACCAGGTTTTGTGTCCATTCCGGAAGTTCATTGTCGTAAAGCTTCTTTGTAGTAAGCAATACGCCTTTGTCTTTCAACAGCCTGGCCAACTTAGTGCGGCCGTCCACTTTCTTGTTTTTGAAGGCGACGAAAAGAATAGTTGATGACAGTGGCTTATCAACATATGCTTCGAGTTTCTCGATGTTGCGCATTGTCTGCGCTTCTTTTATTATGATCACCTGTTTTTCAGAAAACATTGGATAACGTCTGCATGCATTCAATACGTCTGTCCATTCTGCATCCTTACCGTAAAACACTGAAAGATTAAAGCTTGCTTCCGCCTCGTGCAAAATCCTGTGCTCTGCAAAGCTGACTACCTTATCAATAAAATATTCCTCGTCACCTTCAAGCCAGTATACAGGTTTATAGTTTCCTTTCTTTAGATCTGAAATGATTTTCTCAACAGCCATAAATTCGCTACTTCCTTGTAATCAATGTGTTACCTTTCTGGCACGGTTTTCGAAAGTTGCACGCACAACGCGTAAATTCTTCTAAATTCATATTCAAACTAACAAAACCTTTGATGATGGCAAACACAAATTATCCTACGTCTGAATCTCCCCGCACCACTCCTCCCGCAAATAACAACACCAAGAACATTTTGATAGGTGTTTTAGCGGCAGGGCTTTTAGGTACGTGGGGTTACTTTTTGTACGACAAAAACCAATCTGATGAAAAAATTCAATTGACACAAACTCAGGCTAACACAGCCATGAGCTCGAGAGACTCTGTTCAATTGTTGTATAACGATGCATTGACCCGCCTCGATTCGCTTACAGGTAATAATAACAACCTTCAGGGTCAGCTGAGTGATCGCCAGGGCGAGATTTCAAAACTGAGAAATGAAATTGGCCGCATCCTCAGCAATAAGAAAGCTACCGATGCCGATTTAAGAAGAGCAAGATCTTTGATTTCTGAAATGAACAGTAAGATCGCTAACCTTGAAATTGAAGTTGCCCGTTTGCAGGGTGAAAACCAACAGCTGGCAAGCACTAACACACATTTGACGGCTGAAAAGCAAGTGCTTGAAACTAATCTTCAAACAACTACAGCACACAGAGATGAGCTAGCTTCTACAGTAGATGTGGCTTCTACTTTTTCCGCTTCTAACATCGCTATCAGGCCTGTAAATGAAAAGAGAAACGGTAAAGAGAAGGAGACAACTACAGCAAAAAGAGTAGACAAACTAGTAGTTTCTTTCGATGTTGAAAACCGTGTAGCACGTTCTGGTCCTGCGGATCTTTATGTAGTGGTGACTGCCCCTAACGGTCAGGTGATCTCTGATCCTTCAATGGGCTCCGGTACGCTAACTACCCGTGCTGACGGAGACAGAAGCTTTACTTACAAAACGTCCATCGACTACGAACAAGGCACACGTAAAAACGTTCAAATTCCTTTACGCCAGAGCAATTTTCAAACTGGTAATTACAAGATTGAGATCTATCAAAATGGATTCAAGATTGCCGAAGGCATAAGGAGCCTGAAGAAAGGTGGCCTATTCGGTTAATGAAAACTTTGATTTTAAAGAAACCCCACTGTTAATTTGGTGGGGTTTTTCTTTGCCTCCTATTGAGGACGCAATACGCGATCAATTATGTGAACGACGCCATTTACTGCATGCTTATCTACCGATAAGAAATTCGCATACTGGTCTCCGTTGCCTGCTCCTAGTAACCTTGGTATAAGTAAGGAGCGGTCAACCGTCAACGCCGGAAATGGGCTGCCGCCAAGCAAGGTCAATATTGGAGAAGTAGTGCTTGGCAGATTCACCGAAAAAGCACGCACGCCCAATAGGTGATACGCTACCACTCCTCTAACAGTTTGTACCGGTAAAAAATTAAAAGCAGCTTCTACAGGGGGTAAACCAAGGCCAATAAGAAATTGCTTTACAGCATCGTTATCAGGTGCAAAGACAGTGAGGTTTGCCAATCCGAAACGCATTGCAGAATCAAGTCTGTTTAAGCCAACCTGTCCGGAATCCGCTCGTGCTATGGCTGCCCTAAAAAAACTTAGCTCCGGATCCGCTGCCAACACTTGAGCTATTAGCTGTGTGGGTGGAGCTACCAACCGTGCCACCTTGTGCACTACACCATTTGCTACCACAATATCTGATTGAGTAACCGGTATGTTATTTACAAATAAGCTATTGTCTCTCCTGCTCGGAAAAATGCTCATTTTCACAAGGGGATTGGTTTGCGACAGTGGCAACAGTGTAGGCATTTGAATGTTAGGAAAGCTGGTAGGTATTTGAGATGCAGGCAAAGCTTGCGGAATTATATGATAACTGAAGATCGACTGCAATTGGCT
>DASQNW010000350.1:0-7956 GCA_035644775.1 Chitinophagaceae bacterium
AATGCTATACTGTCATTGAACCCGATCACAATACCAGGCACACTGGGAAAACCTACTCCGTAAACGTTTATTGAAGGTGTGTGCAATTGCATCTCGTACCAAATTGACGGCAGCGTTAAACGCAGGTGAGGATCGTTGCACAGTATAGGTGCGCCCGACTTTGTTTTTGCACCGCTGACAGCCCAATTATTGCTCCCTCTCAAATCAATGGGATCGGCAACCTGCACCGGCTGAATGACGGTATCAATATCATAAAAAAAAGAATCTGCCATTGCGGGCATTGTCGGCGTAACAGCTGGCGGTGCGAAACTGGTGCCTTTCGGAACAATCGGCATAGAAGAGTCCGATATCTGTGGATACAGAATCTCCATTTCCTCTTTTGTAAAGACAGAACGAGCGTTCGTAAATTCTATGTCGCGGGCATAGGAAAGGCCTGCAAGATCACTGCTCATCAACTTGAAAAAAAGTGCAATCTTAAGGTTGCTCCACAGCTCTGGTCTATAATCAAGAAGTTTGTATTCGAGCGGAAGTGTGCTCTCGCTGAGTGAATTGATAAATGCGTTAACACCCGCTGTATAGGAGTTGTACACCTTTTGCGTGCTCGGTTCTGCGGCCACAGCTTTCAACTCGTTTTCTGCTCCATACACCATACCCATTCTTCTCTGCAAGCGATCATAAGCTATGAGGCGCTCGTTATTGCCTAAGACTTCACTCAGCCTCCCAGCAGCGGCAAAGCTTTGAAACTCCATTTGCCACAACCGAAATTTTGCATGAAGAAAGCCCTGAACAAAATATAAATCTTCATCATGATCCGCAAAGACATGAGGCACGAGCCGTTCGTCGAAGTAAACATTTACCACACCTTTGAGGCTTTTGTGCTTTAAAGCGCCGCTGAAATCATGATCCATCGCTTCTGCATTCTGCCAAAAGCCTTGTTGAGGACTCAAAAACTTTCCTAAAGGTGGAATTGATCCCCACTTGTTGTCTAAAGCAATAATAAGAGCTACGGTAAGAACTAATGAGATCAGAAACGGTATGATGCGCATAAGCAGTTAAGGTAAGAAAATATGAAAAGCTGTTGCTACGCAACCAAGCGGGCAATGACGAAATTGATATTTAATGAGCTTCATTCATTTCTGCCGGCGAGCATCGGTACAAAGCTGAAAAGGTCGAAGTTCTCCTCGCTAAAGCTGCCATCTTCATTCCTGGTAATCCTTTTCATGGTTTGAAGCTCACCCAATCCCACAGGAATCACCATCATTCCTCCCGGTTTCAATTGTTCAAGCAGTTTTGCGGGAACGTCAGGAGCTGCAGCGGTAATGAGTATCCTGTCAAACGGCGCAAATGTAGGCAACCCTTCATAGCCATCGCCGTAGAACAGTTTTATGTTCGGGTACTTTTTTAGATACGCAAAGCTTTTGTTTTGTTCAAAAAGCTTCTTTTGCCTTTCGATTGTGTAAACCTGTGCACCCAGTTCTGCAAGCACTGTGGCCTGGTAAGCGCTCCCTGTACCAATTTCAAGAACTTTAGTGAATTGCTTTACCAGAAGCAACTGTGTTTGATAAGCAACTGTATATGGTTGAGAAATTGTCTGACCAGAGGTGATTGGGAAAGCCCGGTCTTCGTAAGCCACCTCGTCAAAAGCGCTATCCAGAAAAAAATGTCGGGGGATTCTTTCAATAGCATCCAAAACTTTGTCGTCAGTTATACCTTTTGTCTTGACTACATCCACCAATTTTCTTCTAAGCCCTTTATGACGATAACCGTCTTCGAACGTTCTCATGAGGGCAAAGATAATTTATGAAAACGGCCTTGCCCGAACGGCTTTAACTATTTTTGAGTTGTGGTAGAAGATCATCTGATATTAGGCATTGCGTGGATTCTGTTTGGACTGTTTCATAGTGTGTTTGCCAGCATCGGGTTTAAAGCCTGGCTATCGAAAAAAATTAAATCATCATTTATTTACTTTCGGCTCTATTATACGCTGTTCGCACTGGTATCCTTCATTGCAATATTATGGTACCAGTTGAATATTAAATCGCCCTATGTTTTTCAACGGACAACCCTCACATTAGCCGCGGGCATGTTTGTTGGCTTCGCCGGGCTGGTGATAATGATGATTTGTATCCGGAAATACTTTGGGCAACTGAGCGGCCTCAAAACATTGTTTATCGACGAAGTTCAAACCGGTAACCAGTTAATCATAACAGGCATACACAAGCACGTTCGGCACCCGCTTTATCTCGGGACGTTCACCTTCATCTGGGGGCTGTTTATTTTTTTTCCGGAAGCTTCGCTGCTAATAAGTAACTTTGTTATCACCGTTTATACATTGATCGGGATTAGATTTGAAGAAGAGAAACTAGTAAGAGAATTTGGGCAGAGTTACATAGAGTACAAAAAGAGCGTTCCGAAAATCATCCCGTCTTTTAAGCCGTCATCTGCTAACTAAGAATCACCGCCAAAAAAGTTCGTTTCGCCGAGAACATAATCCTGCACGGGGAGATTTGTTTTTCTTTGATATACAAAATCGCTGATACACACCTCAAAATATTAAGTCCATCCGCCTAAAGAGAAAAGGGTACCAAGAGGTGCCCTTTTATTTTTTCAGGATAAAGAACTCGTTTTTAAAGTTCCATCTCTTTAATGATCGCGTCAATTTTTTCTGTTAGTTGCGCATCTTTCGCGTCGTAATCTTCTACCTTCCCGAGGGAGGTATTTACACTGAAATAAAACTTGATTTTTGGTTCTGTTCCAGAAGGCCGGGCGCTAATCTTACTTCCGTCTTCCGTTATAAACTGCAGTACGTTGGACTTAGGCAATTCGATCTTTGTCTGCTCAGAAGTTTGAAGATCTGTTTTTACACGCTTCTCGTAATCAAGAAGCTCTACTACCCTGCTTCCGGCCAAAACCTTTGGCGGGTTGTTGCGAAACCGTTCCATCATGTCGGCAATCTGCTGCTGGCCATCTCTCCCTTTCTTTGTAATGGAGATCAGATGTTCTTTATATAACCCGTATTGGACATATAGTTGTAATAATTTTTCGTAGAGCGTTCTCCCTTTCGATTTCTCGTAAGCAGCCATTTCACACAATATTGCAACGGCAGAAATTGCATCCTTATCGCGTAGTTGCGAACCGATCATCAAGCCGTAGCTTTCTTCACCACCAACAACGTAGTTCTCGAGGCCCTCTTTTTCCGTTATCAATTCCGCAATCCATTTAAATCCTGTCAGAACATTGTAGCACTTAATATTGTTCTGTGCAGCAAACACATCTATCATGTCAGTGGTTACTATAGTCTTCACCACCATATCATTAGGTTGTGCAAGCCCTTTTTCTCTCCGGCTTTCAATCATATAGTTGAACGCAAGTACCGCAGTTTGGTTTCCATTGAGCAAGACCCAATTTTCGCGGTTATCCTTCACTCCAATGCCTACTCTGTCACTGTCAGGATCAGTACCCAGTAAAATGTCTGCATTTATTGCTTCAGCTTTTTTGAGCCCTATGTTCATGGCTTCACTTTCCTCTGGATTCGGATAAACTACTGTTGGGAAGTTTCCGTCTGGTTTACTTTGCTCTTCTACAATATGAACGTTGTTAAATCCGAACTCTTTTAATACTTGCGGAACTAATGTTATTCCAGTGCCATGAATAGGAGTATAAACAATCTTCAGGTCTGCCTGGCTTTTGATTACCTCCGGATAAACGCTAAGGCCTTTGATCATGTTGATATAAGCCTCATCCAATTCCTTACCGATTTGCGTAATGTTTTCATCGCCTCCTGCCCATAATACCTCGTCCACATTGTTGATCTTTTCTACTTCTGCAATAACATTCTTGTCATGGGGTGGAACCAGCTGACCTCCGTCGTTCCAATATGCCTTATATCCATTATACTCCTTTGGATTGTGTGATGCAGTGCACACTACACCGCCATGACATTTGAGGTAGCGGATAGTAAACGACAGTTCCGGCGTGGGGCGGAGATCCTCAAACAAAAAAACCTTGATACCATTTGCCGCAAAAACTTTTGCCGTGGTTTCTGCAAAAAAGCGACTGTTGTTCCTGCTATCATGTGCAATAGCAACTTTAATCTCCTCACCTTCAAAACTCTTCCTGAGGTAATTGGCATAGCCTTGGGTGGCCATTCCAACAGTATACTTATTCATTCGGTTGGTGCCTACTCCCATTAATCCTCGTAAGCCACCGGTTCCAAATTCAAGGCTTTTATAAAACGCATCGGACAATTCTTCAGGACTATTCTCCTGCATACGCTGAATACCTTTTTTTACTTCTTCATCGAAATTTCCATCCAACCAGAGTTGTACTTTCTGCTGAATTGATGCGTCCATATTGTATGGTTTTTGGTTTTACTTCTTTCTAAAGAGTAATCAGTATTTCATGATTTGGGTTGTAAAATTATGGGTATACCTAATTTTGAAGAGTGAAAATCTTTTTCTGCAGTTTGTTCTGCCTTTTCGCAACAGTTTCTAAAAGCCAGTATTCTATACCTGCTGATTCAACTAAGACAGCACCTGTTGAAGCAAAATCTATATCAAAAAGAAAACTTCTTGTGGGTGGTTTCTCGATTGCTTCGTATGGAGGTTCAATTTTATTACTGAACCAAGCCTGGTATAAGCAATATCCAAAAACAGGCTTTCATACATACAACGATTCAGGCGAATGGCTGCAAATGGACAAAGTAGGTCATGCTTGGACAGCATACAACATCAGTAAGCTTACCACTGGCATGTGGCGGTGGGCAGGGTTGCCAGAAAAGAAAGCGGTACTGGTTGGTAGCCTTAGCGGGTTTTCGTACTTGTCTGCCATTGAAATACTGGATGCTTATTCTTCGAAATGGGGCTGGAGCTGGGCCGACATGGCTGCCAATGCCGCAGGTTCTTCTTTGTTCGCAGCACAGGAGTTAGCGTGGCAAGAGCAAAAAATTCAATTCAAATTTTCAGCACATCGAAAAAGCTACGAAGCCGGGTTGAATGCACGGGCTGACGAATTATTTGGTTCTTCTTTGCCAGAGCGTATCCTGAAAGACTATAATGCACAGGTATACTGGTTCAGTGGAAACCTGAGCTCATTTTTTGCTGCTAGCAAACTCCCCAAGTGGTTAAACATAGCCGTGGGCTACAGCGCTGAAGGAATGTTTGGCGGCTACGAAAATGTAGGTTTTGATAAGAATGGCATCCGAACTTTTTACCGGCCCGACATCAGGCGATACCGCCAGTGGTACTTTGCCCCCGACGTGGATCTTTCAAAAATTAACGTCCGAAACAAAACTGTAAGAACAGTGCTCATGGCACTTAATGCAATCAAGTTTCCTGCACCTGCACTCGAGATTTCTAATGGACGGATAAGGGGCAACTGGATAGTGTTTTAGTACAACCAGGCTCCGGTGACAGATTCACCCTCCGTTTTTACTGCAATATGTTCTTGTAAGGTAGTGGCTATAGACAAGCCCACATAATCAGTTTGAATTGGAAAGAGCTTGTGGCTTCGTTCTACCAACACCAATGTTTGAATTGACAAAGGCTGGTGAAAAAGAAAGGGTTTAAGAGAATACAGCAGCACCTTGCCACTATTCGCCACATCATCTGCAATTATGATCGTTCTATTGTTAAACGCTATGTCTCCTGAAACCGAAACGTTCAGCGGGTTTGTTTTGTCAATTTCAATCGACAGCAACTGAATAGACCCCGATATAATTTGCTCAAGTTCGCGAATTACGTTTTTAGCCACCACAAGGCCATTGCCCGAAACACCGGCAACGATCAAATCTTCACAACCTGCATTCCTCTCCGCCACTTCGAAGGCCATTCGCCGGATCTTTCTTTTTGCATCTTCAGCAGACAAAATTTGCTTGGTATCCGCAATATTCATCTAATAGTATTATTGCTCTTATATTGCAAATCTAACGCGGTAATATGCAGATTGCTCAACAAATTTTGTTCGCGGTGTTAACAGCATTAGCTGTTTGGCTGTTTATTAAAAAAGCAAAGTTCATTACTCGTAATATCAATCTTGGCCGGGAAGAGAAGTTTTCTCCACATCCTGATCGATGGAAGAACTTGCTGCTCATTGCTTTTGGTCAAAAGCGCATGTTCGAAAAGCCATTTGTTGCTCTGCTGCACTTCATTGTTTATGCAGGATTTATCATCATTAATATAGAGATCCTTGAAATCATTTTAGATGGGATCCTCGGCAGTCACCGCCTGTTTGAACCACACCTTGGCAGTTTCTACTCTTTCGTAATCAACTTTTTTGAGGTGCTGGCATTACTGGTACTGGTGTCCTGCGTCATCTTCCTTTTTAGAAGAAACATTGTTAAAGTAAAAAGGCTGGTGATGAGAGAGTTGGATGGATGGCCGAAAAGTGATGCAAACTACATCCTCATCTTCGAGATAGTTCTCATGTCATTGTTTCTGATCATGAATGCAGCCGACAGAGGCTTGCAGCTAAAGGGAGCAACAGGTTATCATGATGTTGGTGCTTTTTGGGTGTCCGGCATGTTTTCACCACTGCTTCAAACTTTCAGCACAAGCACTTTGGTTGCAATTGAACGAGCGGCGTGGTGGCTTCACATCGCAGGCATTTTTGTTTTCCTGAACTACTTGCCTTATTCCAAGCATTTACACATCATCCTTTCTTTTCCCAACACGTATTATGCACGTATTGCCCCGCAGGGGAAAATGCAAAATATGCCTGAAGTACAGCAGGAGGTGTTGTATGCGATGCAGCCTGAACTTGCAAATGGCGCCGACCAAGACGAGCACAAACGCTTTGGTGCAAAAGACATCTTTGACCTAAGCTGGAAAAACCTGCTGGATGCGTATACCTGCACCGAATGCGGCAGATGTACGGCGGCATGCCCGGCTAACAATACAGGGAAAAAGCTCTCTCCGCGAAAAATAATGATGGACACCAGAGACCGCATGGAAGAAGTAGGAACTTCGATAGACAAAAACGGCAGCTTTGAGATTGACGGCAAATCACTATTGTATGACTATATCACAACAGAAGAACTGTGGGCATGCACCAGTTGCCAGGCTTGCGTGCAAGCATGTCCCGTTTTGATCAACCCTCTGCACATCATCAATCAACTAAAAAGAACATTAGTACTCGAGGAGAGTACCCAGCCGCAGGAATGGAATGGCATGTACAGTAATATCGAGAACAATTTTGCTCCCTGGCAATTTTCTCCTGACGAACGTGATAAATGGACAACTGATCTGGCTAACGGTTGATCAAACTACATAAGACGTTTATCCCTCTTGCCTAAGTGATTGCACTTAACTTGGTGTAAAGAATTTACCAACAACAAGTTTTTTTACCCGAAGGCACTCAGCTGCAGCTAAGGGATTATTTATATTGATAGGAATTATCTACCGGTAATTTTTTACAATCCACTACCCATGCAAAAGCTTGCAAAAGCATCAACCAGAACGCGGTTGTTCAACAACAATATCCTCATCTCCCCTCTGTGCTTCTTTCAGCTACTGTTTTTCACCCTTTTGTCGCTGTCGTCTCTTGCTCAGAAGACCAACTTAAAATTCACTCATATAAGCACAAAAGAGGGACTGTCGCATGCGAATGTGATCAGCATTTTGCAGGATAAGCGAGGTTTCATGTGGTTTGGAACAAGAGATGGGCTAAACCGGTATGATGGCTATAAAATAAAAATATACAAGAGCAACCCTCACGATTCTACCAGCTTAAGCAACAACCTGGTTCAGTGCATGTTCGAAGACTCTAAAGGGAATTTTTGGATTGGAACCCAGGGCGGTGGTCTCAACAGATTGAACCGCGCAACGGACAGGTTTGAGACTTTTAAACACAGCGACATCAACGCAAAAAGCATAGCAGACAATTCAGTGTATAGCATTATTGAAGATCATGAAGGAAAAATCTGGATAGCGACGGGTGCCGGGCTAAACTTGTTTAACC
>DASQNW010000351.1:0-5941 GCA_035644775.1 Chitinophagaceae bacterium
TCATTTCTTTGATCACAGACATGAATGCTGGAAAGGAGCTCTTTAAATAGAGAAGAAGCCCGGTAACTTGTATTGCATGGTCTTGCCGGGAGAACAACATCAGTCTGGCATTGCCAAATCAGTCGAAGGGAAGTTTGAGGAAGTTGGCTCCTAGGAAAGAGAATACATCTGCATAGTTCATCTGTTCAGACGATAAATACATCCAGTTATGTTTAAGCAACATCTCAAAATCAGTCTTCGAAATCTTTGGAAGAACAAGACCTTCAGCCTGATAAATTTCATCGGTTTGTCTTTAGGCTTTGCCAGCGTTCTCACACTTGGGTCATTGGTGTATCATTATTTTACGACCGACAACATCCACGAGAACAAGGGCCGGATGTATTATCTGAAAAGTTATGCGCCCGACGGCAGCAGCTATTCCGCCACGACGTTTCCGCTGCTATATGAGGTGCAGAAATCCGCTCCGGAAGTGGAAGCCGCCACGCATATTCAAAGTTGGAACTGGCCCTGGCTGAAGCAGGGTAGCCGTGAAACGCAGGAAAACACGATTTATGTAGATACTGGCTTCTTCAAAGTGTTTTCATTTCCCCTGAAAGAAGGCGTAGCTGAAGTAGCACTTCGTGAAAAATACAGCCTCGTCATTTCTCAGAAAGTAGCAGCCGCATTATTCGGCAGGGAACCGGCAGTTGGTAAAACAATCATGGCCGACGACAGCATTGCCCTTACGGTAACTGGCGTACTTGCGGACATACCCTCCAATTCTTCTATAAAAGCTGATGTGATCCTTTCATTAGAATTACTGAAGGATAACAAAGATTTCCTGGAGGGCGCAAATTGGTACAACACGTTTGCAGATAATTATCTGGTATTGCAGAATGGTGCGAATCCGGCAACTCTGGATGCCAAAATACGCCGCGTTGTGCAGCAGTTTTATGCACCGGAGCATAAAGGCAGCACAGTGAAAACTGCGCCGTTCTCAGAGAAACGTGATGAGGCGGGTGCCACCATCAAAGCTATTATCAGCAGCGCCATTGCTGCATCCATATTCATCCTCATTATTGTAGTGGTAAACCTGCTGAACCTGAATGCCGCGACGATGTTTAGCCGGACCAAAGAAGTTGCAGTTAGGCAAATGGTTGGCTCGGGGCGGCGGAGTATCGTTGCCCAGTTCTGCATTGAAAATGCGGTGGTGATCCTTTTCTCGCTAGGAGCTGGATTTATATTGTTTCTCAACCTACTTCTTCCACAGGTCAACGCCATCATTGGCATACGCTTCGGCGAATTGCAGTTTCAATGGGACCACAACTATCCGGTAGTCCTGGTTTTCAGCAGCCTTGCGGTGGCCGTCATTCTTGTAGCCGGTACCTACCCGGCCCTGCACCTCACATCCTTAAAGGTTACCGATGCCATCAAGGGCAAACTTGCTGGTAAAACTGCTAACAGCATTGGACGTAATGTCTTCATCGGCGTGCAGTTTGTGCTGGCAGTTGTAGTTATTTGTGTGGCTATCGTGTTCAATTCTCAAATCCGTTACATGAAGTCGGCAGCACTAGGCTTCAATAAAGAAAATCTAATTGTGGCCAATCTCGACATGGCTTTCAAAGATCCCAAACTGGCAGAAACCCGCTTCACTTCTATACTGAATTCTTTATACGCAAACCCTCATGTGAAAGCTGTGTCCACAAGCCGTGAAATTCCCACAGCTTATTGGCAGAATTACAACGATTACGTGGATGTGGAAACAGGTAAGAAAGTGAACATGCGGCAATCAGCTACGGATGCAGGTTATGCAGAAGCCTACCAGATACCGGTAGTTTACGGCCGCAATTTCAATGTTAACCTAACTGCTGCTGAAGAAAAAAGCGTTTTGCTTAACCAAACGGCGGCTAAGGCATTCGGCTGGACAAATCCTGTGGGAAAACAACTCAGAAGCAGCGGCAGCAACGAAGTGTACACAGTGGTGGGTGTACTGAACGATTTTCATTACGAAGACCTGCAGCAGCCGATTGGTCCCTTGTTGCATGGGTATAGTGGGAAGCCAGGTATCGACAAGAAATATTTGAGTATTCGTGTCGACGGGCAGCACGCCAAAAGCGTTGTGTCGCAATTGGAAAATGAATTTAAGAGCATTCCGAGTCGCCGTCTTTTTACCTATCAATTCATGAGCGATTTGGTGGATGAGCAATATGCCTTGCTCACCGGCATTTTAAAGATCACGAATTATGTGGCTTTGCTTACCATCATAATTGCCTGCATGGGCATGTTTGGGCTCATCTCCATTTTCGCTGGCCGTCGAACAAAGGAAATCGGCATCCGCAAAGTGCTTGGTGCCAGCATCGCAAACATCGCATCGTTGGTGTCGAAAGACTTCATCAAAGTGGTTGTAGCTGCCGTTGTGATTGCCATACCTGTTGCCGGGTGGCTGATGCACAGATGGCTGCAAGATTTTGCTTACCGTCTTGATATGAAATGGTGGATGTTTGCTTTGGGTAGCGTAATAGCTGTGTTGATTGCGTTGCTCACTGTCAGCTTTCAGGCGATCAAAGCTGCACGTGCAAACCCGGTGAAAAGTTTACGAACTGAATAAGACTCTATCTGCGCTCCAATATGCTGAAACAATCAGTTGCCATGTTTTCTGTACCAAAGGTAGCGTGAATGGTATCCCCTTATAAAAACGGCTGCACTATAGATTATCAGTACTAAAACCGGACAATTCTGTATCAAAAACAGACACCTCGTTCGGCAGTAAGCTTGCTAATTATCTGAAAATCAGCAGTTAGCTACTTGGTTTCAACTTTGAAACAATAGGAATCAGCACCAATGTTTGCCAGGAAACTGGCGTAATGAATAAAGAACATAACAAAACCGCCGATATTATTTCAAGGAAAATGTCTTTTTAGTTGATCACGACATGAATGATGAAAGGATGTTTTCATTAACAATAGTAATAGGCTTTCCAAAAAGGTAAACTTTTTAAAAAACATTCGGTAAATAAAAGCAGACCAAAAATGTTCACAGCTTACTTTAAAACGACCATACGCAACTTGTGGCGCAACAAGAGCAACAGCTTTCTAAACATCTTTGGCCTGGCCATTGGCATCACTTGTGCCGGGTTAATCTTTTTATGGGTGGAAGACGAAGTAAACTTTGATACCGTTCACAAAAAGATAGACAGGTTATACTTTGTACGCACCAATCAAAAATATGAGGCCAGCACGTTTACACATTGGTCAACGCCAGGTGTGCTGGCGCCCGCCATGCAGCAAGAAATACCAGGTGTAGCAAACACATGTCGTACAACCGAAGGAAATACAACCTTGCTTTTTAATGTTGGCGACAAAGCAATGTATGCAGCGGGCAAATATGTTGAGCCTTCCCTTTTCAGCATGTTTACACTTCCCTTTGTGCAAGGCAATAAAGAGAGTGCTTTTGCCCAATTACACTCCATTGTTATTACCGAGAACGCCGCTAAGAAGTTTTTTGGCAACGACAAAAACGTTATTGGCAAATCAATAAGGGTTGATAATAAACAGGATTACGTGGTGACCGGTGTTTTAAAAGATATCCCCGCAAACTCCTCTTTGCAATTTGAATGGGTAGCTCCTTTTCAGATATGGTTTCAGCAAAGCCCCTGGGCTCACGTTTGGGGAAATCAATCTATCAGTACTTATGTTGAGTTAAAGCCTGGCATCAGCCCTGCATCAATAGATAAACAGTTATATAACTATGTCCAAAAACGGGAGCCGTCTTCAACGGCGCGGCCGTTTTTGTTTAGTATGAAGGACTGGCGCTTGTATGATGAGTTTGTGAACGGTAAGAAAACGGGCGGAGGAAGGATAGAGACAGTGCGCATGTTTTCAATAATCGCCTGGATCATTATATTGATTGCTTGCATCAACTTTATGAACCTTGCCACGGCACGAAGCGAAAAACGTTCGAGAGAGGTGGGCGTACGAAAAGTGCTGGGTGCAGGAAAGAAATCACTTGTCCTTCGCTTTATGGGCGAAGCTATTCTTATGGCAATGCTGGCAAGCTTGCTTGCAGTTATTGTAATGACGTTGATACTACCCTTTTTTAACTCCTTGGTTCAAAAGAACCTTCAGTTAGGGCTAACAGATCCTTTTCATATTTTAATCTTGCTACTTCTAACTTTTGTCTGCGGTATAGTTGCCGGTAGTTACCCCTCCCTGTACCTGTCATCATTCAATCCAGTATTTGTTTTAAAAGGCATACAACTAAAATCAGGAGGTGCGGCATTCGTTAGGAGAGGCTTAGTAGTATTACAGTTTACTGTTTCCATTGTACTGATAATTAGTACCATTATTATTTACCAGCAAATACAACATGTAAAAAGCAGGCCTCTTGGTTTTGATAAGGATAATCTTTTGCAAATAAGCGTGCAGGGAAATATGGCAAAGAACCTTAATGCCATAAAACAGGAACTAATGAATTCGGGTGAGATCAAAAGCGTGGCTGAGAGTGACTATTCAATTATATACGGGGGTAATAATACTGATGCACTCACCTGGCAGGGAAAACCTCCGGGAAGCAGGGTTTTAATTTCAACAAGAAGCGTTAGTTCTGAGTTTATGGCTACTCTTGGTATGGATCTACAGGAGGGTAGAAACTTGTTACCTACTGATACCGTGGATGCCAGCGCCTCTGGCATGAAGATGAATGTCGTGATCACAGCTTCCTTCGCCAAATTAATGGGTAATGGTCCTATCGTCGGCAAAACCATCACTGCTGATATGCCTGATGCACCAGTTGGAACTGTAGTGGGCGTTGTGAATGACTATGTATACAGCAATATGTACGGCAAACCAGATCCTGTATTATTTACACCAATATCACCTGAAAGCGCATCAGTTCTTTACATCCGTCTTAATAGCCAAAGCAATACCCCTAAGGCATTGGCTCAGATCGAATCAATATTAAAGAAGTTCAATCCAGGATACCCTTTCGATTACCGGTTTGTTGACGAACAGTTTAACCAGATGTTTTTGAATGAGCAACTGGTAAGTAAGCTATCAAGAGTATTTGCAGCGCTGGCAATAATTATTTCATGTTTGGGTTTATTTGGCCTGGCTGCCTACACAGCAGAAAGAAGAACAAAAGAAATAGGCATTAGAAAAGTACTTGGTGCTACAGCTACCAGTGTTGCGCGTTTGCTTTCAAAGGAATTTATTCGATTAGCATTTCTTTCTTGCCTCATTGCTTTTCCTGTATCATGGTGGGCTATGAATAGCTGGCTGCAAGATTTTCAATACAGAACAAATATTCATTGGTGGGTTTTTGCTGCGGCAGGTATTGGTGCAGTGATGATTACACTATTAACGGTAAGTTTCCAGGCCATAAAAGCAGCCATTGCCAATCCGGTGAAAAGCTTACGAACTGAATAAGCAGTAAGTGTATTTAAAAAACTTTGTTCAGTCTATTACAAGGGAGAGATATGGTTAAAATCTTTATAAGTACTACAATTAGATATATCCGGCGCAACGCTGCATTTTCCGTTATTAATGTATCGGGACTTGCAATTGGCATAAGTGCAGCACTGGTCATTTTCTTGATCGTTTATCACGAATTCAGCTTTAATGCCTCCCTGAAAGATCGAGACCGGATCTACCGGGTGGTACTTGATGCCTCATTTAACGGCACGGAAGGACATAGTGCTGCCGTGCCCGCTCCTTTAGGTGCCGCCATAGAAAACGAAGTAAGCGGTGTAGCAAAGACGGTTCCGGTATTTAATTTCCAGGGTGATGGAACTGCTAAAGTGTCCATTGGCACTGATGACCAACGGGCACCAGTTGTTTTTAAAAAGCAGTCAAATATTGTTTTCACCAACCCACAGTATTTTGAATTGCTAAACGATAAATGGATTGCCGGCACGCCGCAGGCATTGCAGACTCCCTTTTCCGTGGTGCTCACAAAGAGCCGAGCG
>DASQNW010000352.1:0-7726 GCA_035644775.1 Chitinophagaceae bacterium
GTTACAGCGATCTGCCTCATTATGAACCCACGCTCGATCTGCGCGATTACAAATATCCGGGCCTTGACCTGCTGGAGACACATGGTAGTGAAAAGATCGTACAGGATCCTGCAGAATTGGAAGCGAACAAGAACCAGATCATCAATACACTTAAGAACTACGACATTAGTATCCAGAAGATCAGCGCCACCGTCGGGCCCACTGTAACCTTATACGAGATCGTGCCGGCCGCAGGTATTCGCATCTCCAGGATCAAGAACCTGGAAGATGATATTGCCCTGAGTCTTGCTGCCTTGGGCATTCGAATTATTGCGCCAATTCCCGGCAAGGGCACTATTGGTATTGAAGTGCCTAATGTCAAGAAAACGGTGGTGAGCATGAAGACCTTACTTGGTTCGGAAAAGTTTCAACACAACGCTTATAGTCTTCCCATTGCTGTTGGTAAAAAGATCGATAATGACAACTTTATCGTTGATCTTGCCTCCATGCCTCACCTGCTGATGGCAGGTGCTACCGGACAGGGAAAATCAGTAGGATTAAATGCTATTCTTGTTTCACTTCTTTACAAGAAACATCCTTCCCAACTTAAGTTTGTTCTTATCGATCCGAAGAAGGTTGAGTTAAGTGTTTATCGCTTTATCGAAAACCACTTTCTTGCAAAGCTGCCTGGCGAGGAAGATGCGATCATTACAGATACAAAAAAAGTGATCAATACATTGAATGCACTTTGTATTGAAATGGACAATCGCTATGATCTGTTGAAAGAAGCGGGCGCAAGAAATATTAAAGAGTATAACGAGAAGTTTACCAAACGTAAACTCAACCCGCAGAAAGGGCATCAATATCTTCCGTTTATTGTGCTGGTAATAGACGAGTTTGCCGACCTGATCATGACTGCTGGTAAAGAAGTAGAAATGCCCATTGCTCGTCTCGCTCAGTTAGCACGTGCTGTCGGCATTCACCTGATCATTGCAACGCAGCGGCCTTCTGTGAATATTATTACAGGCACCATCAAAGCGAACTTTCCATCACGCATAGCCTTCAAGGTTTCTTCAAAAATTGATTCCCGAACAATCCTTGATGCCGGCGGAGCCGAGCAGTTAATAGGTAAAGGCGATATGCTCATCTCTCATAACGGCGAAATAGTTCGTTTGCAGTGCGCTTTTGTGGACACGCCAGAAGTTGAACGAGTGGTAGAACACATATCCGATCAGAGGGGCTATCCACAACCATTCCTTCTCCCGGAATATATTGATGAAAAAGATTTGGAAGGAAAGGAGTTTGATGCCGCAGACAAAGACCCCCTGTTTGAAGATGCAGCAAAGCTTATCGTTCAAAACCAGATTGGCTCCACCTCTTTACTGCAGCGCCGGATGAAACTCGGCTACAATCGCGCCGGACGTCTGATGGATCAACTGGAAGCTGCTGGTGTAGTAGGTCCGAACCAGGGTAGTAAGGCAAGAGAAGTGTTAATTAAAACAGAACACGAACTGCAGGAATACCTTGAAAATCTAAGCTAGTGTTAACTAACCTTTTTTAACATGCGTCAGGTACATAAGTTGACACTATCGTAGGCGCAAAGGTTATCTTTGCCACCGTTACTCTTAAAAGCAGAAGAATGAAAAAATTGTACTCTTTAATCGTGTTAGCCGCAACTGTAGTTTTGGCTAATGCACAATCCAGCCCTGCGAAAAGTGACCCCGACGCCAAGAAAGTATTGGATGCTGTTAGCGCCAAATTCCGCACCTTCAAGTCTCCGCAAGCTTCGTTTACTTACCAGGTCGAAAATGCCCAGGGAAAAGTGCTCGCTACCAAAAAAGGAACGGTTACCATGAGGGGCAACAAATATAGGGTGAGCATGGGCGGAACCGAGATTTTTTCTGATGGTAAAACATCATGGAATTTTGACAAAAGCGCCAACGAAGTCACCGTGAATGGAGTGGAAAGTGGTGGCAGCGCCATGACACCGCAGCGTCTGTTCACCAATTTTTATGATAAGGATTTTTTGTATAAACTGAATGGAACCAAAAAGCAAGGAACCAGAACTTTGCAGGAAATAGAGATGACGCCCACAGACAAAAATCGTCCATTTCATAAGGTGTATGTGTATGTAGACAAGGCGACGAACACCATTTACAGTGCTCGTTTTCTTGAAAAATCTGGCAACCGCTATAGTTACACCATCAACTCTTTGAAGCCAAGTGGCACCTTTTCTGATGCTGATTTTGTTTTCGATAAGCGCCGTTACCCAGGAGTTGAGGTTGTGGACCTGAGATAAAAAGATTACCAGCTAATATTCTAAACCGCAGCTTTTTGCCTGCGGTTTTTTGTTGTTATAAAGAGAATGAAATCATGGTTCGTCGCCCGATAGAAGCACGAATCATCCTGTCTTTTCCCTGCAAGTCCTTTCGTAGCTCGCAGTTGTAGCCGTTTTCCTGCAACAGCTGGAGCACTCTTTCGCCAAATTCTTCGTTGATCTCCATGTAAATGCTGCCTTGTTTTTCGAGACCACTTGCTCCAAATTCTGCCAGAGCACGGTAGAACACCAGCGGATCTTCATCAGGCACAAACAATGCCGCATGCGGTTCATGGTGAACTACATTGTTATGCATATACGCTCGTTGGCCTTGTGGAATATAGGGCGGATTGCTAACAATAATATTATACATCGGTAGCTGCGTTCGCTGAGCTGCATCAAGGAAATCAACAGCTAAAAAGTCAATGCGAATATCCAATTCCGATCCATTCCTGCGGGCAAGGTTCAGTGCATCATCACTAATGTCGCAGCCCCATACCTCTGCCCCCGGCATTGCTTTCTTTAGTGCTAGTGCAATACAGCCACTGCCGGTTCCTACATCAAGTATTCGCAACTCAGTACTCTTATCAGATTTTCCCGTTTGGCCAGAAAAAACATCTGACCATGAAGATTTGACGTCCATTACTACCCAGTCTACCAGTTCTTCTGTTTCTGGTCTTGGAATTAGAACGTTTTGGTCTATCGTCAGTTTCATCCCGTAAAACCAGGCTTCGCCAATCGCGTATTGAACGGGTTCGTGCTGCAACAGCCGGTGGTGAATTTCTGTAAGATGGTGTAGTTGGCTTACCACGAGTGGTTCTTCTTTTTTCAACAGGCGCTGAGTTAAATCACATCCCGTTACATGTTCCATTACCATCGAGGAAATGTTTGCTGCCTCCTGTTCTTCATAAACAGTTCTCAGCTCGTTCTTTAACCATGATTCTGCTTCTCCAATTTTCATCTTGTTGTAGTTGTAATGTTGTAAGTTATTTCCTCACCAAACTTAGGCCATTGATTATTTTTGACCTTTAATAAACCTTGGATTCACACGAAACTTATATGCAGCGGTGCCTGCAGTTGGCCTCACTAGCCACTGGTAACACAGCCCCAAACCCCATGGTAGGCGCCGTTCTCGTGCACAATGGCCGGATCATAGGAGAGGGGTATCACCGAAGGTATGGGGAGGCACATGCGGAGGTTAACTGTATTGACTCTGTTGTCGCTGAAGACCTGCCGCTCATATCGGCAGCTACCTTGTATGTGTCGCTTGAACCTTGTGCTCATCACGGTAAAACACCTCCATGTGCCGATTTGATTCTGCGGCATCACATCAGGAAAGTAGTTGTCGGCTGCCGCGATCCGTTCGTACAGGTAAATGGCAAGGGCATCGATAAATTAAAGTCTGCGGGGGTAGAGGTAATTACCGGAGTTCTGGAAGAGCGTTGTCAGCAGTTGAACAAGCGTTTCTTCACTTTCAATATATTACATCGGCCTTATGTTGTACTAAAGTGGGCACAAACGCTGGACCGAAAGCTGGCACCTGATTATTCTTTAGCAGGTGAGCAAAAGGCCCGATTGTTTATTACTAACCAGCACACCAACCGTATAGTGCACAAATGGAGAGCCGAAGAAGCTGCTATTCTTGTTGGCACAAACACAGCCCTGTTGGACGATCCGGAGCTAAGCGCACGATTGTGGCCCGGGAGCAGTCCGCTTCGTATTGTGGTGGACATGCATCTTCGGCTGCCGCAATCATTAAAACTGTTTGACGGCCAAATTCCAACGATTGTATTCAATCTTCATCAACAGAATACGCCTCTTGAAAAAATATCGTTATCGGAACTACAGAAGCTGGGCGTGGCTTATTACCAGGTTACTGAAGACGTGAGCCTTGTACATCAGATGCTGAATGCATTATACCGCATGAATGTACTGTCCGTAATGGTGGAAGGTGGTGCTCAGATGCTGCAATCTTTTATTGATGAACAAGCCTGGGATGAGGCAAAAATCATCACCAATGAAAAAATGGAAATTAGAAGCGGAATACCGGCACCGATCCTGAAAAACTCAGCGTTGCGATCTCAACATTCAATAGGTACGGACGTTATCCGCAGTTATGACCAAACAACTGAGAGCCAGAGCTGATGCATTTCTTCAATACTATTGAACGACCATCAATGGCAGAACACAAGGACAGGGGCAGTCGTTTTTTAGCTCATTCTATACCGCTTGTGTCTGTTGACGAATTCAGGAAAGTTTTGAAAGCATTGAAAGAAGAACATCCAAAAGCCGCCCATCATTGCTTTGCCTACAGACTCGGAACGGATGGCAATCTGTACCGGACAAGCGACGACAATGAGCCTGCTGACACCGCAGGTAAACCCATCCTCGGACAAATAGATAGTAAGGCACTCACAAATGTTGCTGTTGTTGTAGTTCGCTATTTTGGTGGCACTTTGCTCGGCGTGCCCGGCCTCATACAGGCGTACAAAACGGCGAGCTCTTTGTGCCTGCAATTAACACCTATTGTGCAAAAGCCAATACTCATCAACTATAAGCTGCAGTTTGATTATACATTGATGAATGAAGTTATGATAATCGTGAAGCGATTCGGCTGTGTTGTAACCGACCAGCAGCTGATGCTGTTTTGCAGCATGGTAGTCGGAGTGCCCAAAGCAGAAGAAGCTGCGTTTGTTGGACGTTTTTCAGAAATGCACGGCGTTGATGTTCGAAGATCCACTCTGTGAGCACCACTCATTATTCCATCAGCTGAGTTCTATGAAATGGCGCAATCAGTGAACATTTACTCTTCTGTTCTGTAATATTTTACCTGCATCAATTTCGACATTATTGTAACTTCGCACCGCATTTTAAAACAAAACAAATAAACATGAGCTCTGTAAAAGTCGCTATAAACGGTTTTGGAAGAATTGGCCGTTTGGTTTACCGTCAGATTTATAATATGGAAGGCATTGATGTAGTGGCAGTGAATGATTTAACAAGTCCGCAAGTTCTTGCCCATCTTTTAAAATACGATACTGCTCAAGGACGTTTCAACGAAAACATAACTGCTAGCGAAAATTCTATCAACGTTAATGGAGACGAGATCAAAATATATGCTCAAAAAAATCCTGCAGAGATCCCTTGGGGTCAGCACGGAGTTGATGTAGTGCTAGAGTGTACCGGCTTCTTCACTGACAAAGCAAAAGCTGAGGCGCACTTGCAGGCTGGCGCAAAAAAAGTCGTGATTTCCGCACCGGCTACCGGCGATTTGAAAACTATTGTTTTCAACGTAAACCATGACATCTTAGATGGTTCCGAAACCGTAATCAGCTGCGCATCCTGCACCACGAATTGCCTTGCTCCAATGGCAAAAGTGCTCGACGATAGCTACGGCATTATAGGCGGTCTAATGACCACCATTCATGCTTACACCAATGACCAAAATACACAGGATGCTCCGCACCCAAAAGGTGATCTCAGGCGTGCCAGAGCAGCGGCTCAGAACATCGTGCCTAACAGCACTGGTGCTGCCAAAGCTATTGGCCTGGTACTTCCCGGCCTAAAAGGAAAGTTGGATGGTACTGCACAGCGGGTGCCTACGCTAACCGGTTCGCTGACAGAACTCGTTACGATTCTTGGAAAGAAAGTAACAGTAGAAGAAGTGAACGCTGCGATGAAGGCTGCATCAAACGAAAGTTATGGTTACACCGAAGACGAAATCGTAAGCAGCGATATCATTGGCATGCATTTCGGTTCCCTCTTCGATGCCACACAAACTAAAGTGCTCTCTGTAGGAGACCAGCAAATGGTTAAAACAGTAAGCTGGTACGACAACGAGATGAGCTATGTGGCGCAACTGGTGCGCACTGTGCACTACTTCGCGAAATTGATAAAGAAGTAGTTTATGAAGCCAGCGGCAGTACTACTATTCGGCTGTTGCGCCTTCCTGTCGGCAGACAGGTCGCACACTTAATCGTTTAGAACAACATTCAATAACTTCTAAGGCTTTCCACGCGAAAGCCTTTCTATTAAACCAAACCGTATGGCTGATTTTTCCTCGTACAATTTTTCCGGCAAGAAAGCGCTTATCCGGGTTGACTTCAATGTGCCGCTCGATGATCAATTCAAGATCACTGACGACAACCGCATGAAAGCTACCATACCAACGATTCAAAAAATTTTGGATGATGGTGGTGCTGTTATATTGATGTCGCACCTGGGACGTCCAAAAGAAGGCCCCACAGATAAATATTCGCTGAAGCACCTCGTGCAGCATTTAAGTGATCTGCTCGGCGGCAAGCCTGTGCTCTTCGCGAACGACTGCATTGGAGAGGAAGCTGTCGACAAAGCGGCACAACTACAGCCTGGTGAGGTGCTGCTTTTAGAGAACCTGCGTTTTTACAAACAAGAAGAAAAGGGTGATGAAACTTTTGCAGAAAAGCTTTCACGGCTGGGCGAGGTTTATGTGAATGATGCATTTGGAACAGCGCACCGGGCACATGCGTCAACAGCGGTAATAGCAAAGTTTTTTGCACCAGATAAAAAGCTGTTTGGGCTGGTAATGGAAGGTGAGGTGGTAAGTGCTGAAAAAGTGCTGCACAGCGCAGAACGACCATTCACTGCTATCATTGGCGGTGCTAAGGTTTCCGATAAGATCCTTATTATTGAAAACCTGCTCGAGAGGGCTTCGGATATCATCATCGGAGGTGGTATGGCATATACCTTCTTCAAAGCCTGCGACGGTAACATCGGAAAGTCCTTGTGTGAAGAAGATCGAGTGGATACGGCTCGTGACCTGTTGAAAAAAGCGCAAGACAAAGGCGTGGTAATACACCTGCCCTCCGATTCAATCATAGCTGACGAATTTTCGAGTGAAGCCAATATTTCTTCCTCACTCAGCAACAGCATTCCTGATGGATGGATGGGGCTGGATATCGGTGCACTGGCGTGCGATATGTTTACGAAAATCATCCACAACTCGAGAACAATTTTATGGAATGGACCGATGGGTGTTTTTGAAATGGACAAGTTTCAGCACGGGACTAAAGCGGTGGCATTGGCTGTAGCAGAAGCTACGGAGAAAGGAGCCTTTTCACTCGTGGGTGGTGGTGATAGCGTAGCTGCTGTAAACAAGTTTGGATTTGCCGATAAAGTGAGCTATGTGTCCACAGGCGGTGGAGCGATGCTTGAGTATTTTGAAGGCAAAGAGTTGCCAGGTATTGCCGCTATAAAGCAGCAGGCCTAAGCTTTAGCAAAACACTAAAGTGCTTGCGCCAGGATAGTTGTAACTTCGCGAAGTAATAAACACCACATGGGGGTGTTTGGTTTTGACAGCATAGATCTTTGAAAGTGCAAGCATGCCGAGCGTTGGATAATTAGCTCGTAAATCTGAATATTCGAACATCAAATGGCGAATCTAACTTTGCC
>DASQNW010000353.1:0-36403 GCA_035644775.1 Chitinophagaceae bacterium
ATTAATGGCTTTAATCGCGACAACAATCCTATGTATTTTAATGGAGTAGTTGGTCTTGAGTAGGGGTGGGAGAGTAGGCCGGCTGCCCCGGGCGCCCTTTCGACATCTGGAATCCAACACTGACAAAAATGGTTTATGAACCTGTAGTTCAGGTACTGCATTAAGTTGCCAAAAAAAGGCGTCTGTATGCGCAACTGGTGGGTTATAAAGATTGAATAAATACGACTGTGGTACAATCCATAACGATTGTCAGAAATCACCGCATCAATCTCGTGTTGTACGATTACTTCTTTGAGCCATTGGTGTTCATGAGATATAGAATGTAAGATTTTGGGAATTTGCAGAAACATCTTCACTATCAGAGCCGTTTTTGTTTTCGCATAAGAAATCTTATAACCACGAAGGTGCAGGAAGGTGAGGTTCGGGAACTCTTCTTTAAGCAGCACAGAAATTGCCCCTTCAGAGGCAATAATGACTTCGAAGCCAGAGTGTAACAGTTCATTAATTATTGGAATGCAGCGGGTGGCGTGCCCCAGGCCCCAGTCAAGCGGTGCAACGAGTATTTTCTTTTGGCCGACAGTTCCCTTCAGTTCACAAAAAAAATCTCCCATTTCATCTAAAGGATGGTGCATTTTTCCCAAAATACTTTAATTTAGGTATGCAATATTTATGAAAAGATCTTTTTTAATCGTCCTGCTTGCCTCCGCTTCTCTATTGTTTGCCAGCTGTGGTAAAAACTATTACACAAGTTCCGGCAAAGGAAGTAATTGCGGTTGTCCAAGCAAGAAAGGTATGGTTGGATATTAAACGATCAAACAATGAAAGACCGCGATTTACTTGTCCTTGTTAGAGCAAACTCAGAGTCTGAGTCTCTTGAGCAGGCAGTTGAATGTCTGAATAAAATTCTTTCGGTTGTAGAAAATAGCCAGGTATTTTGCGCCGCACATGAGTTGGTCAGGCGAAACAAAATCACATCCAAACCAAAGTCTATCTTAAAAGCTGTTGAAAGCGAAGAGCTGAAGCCTTTTCATTTCCTTATAAACCGCAATTAATTATCCTTCAAGCGTAGTAATTATTGTCTATGCTAGGTATTGGTTTGCAGCCTGGCTGAAACTTTGGCGGCACTTCCCCAATATTCCTGCTGATTTCAAAATTCTTCTTTTGTGCTTCTGTTGGGCACATTTTTTTATGTATACCTGAAAACAGTTACTATGCTTTGGCAAGGAAGAAGAGGAAGTACAAACGTGGATGACCGCCGTGGTATGGGTGGTAAAGTAGCAGTCGGCGGAGGGCTAATTGGTGTGATTGCACTCGTCCTCAATTTTCTTCTGGGGGGAGATACTTCCCAATTACCACAGCTGCCTATGCAGAATAGAGAACTCTCTACACAGGAGCAGGCTGCTGAAGATGAAAGAGCACAGTTTGTGAAAGTTGTTTTAGCCGAAACTGAAGATGTCTGGAACACATTGTTTAGCAAGATGGGCCGGGACTATCCTGAACCTACTTTAGTGTTGTTTCGTGATATGGTTCAATCGGCATGTGGTTCGGCAAGTTCTGCTTCTGGTCCATTCTACTGCCCTGCTGATAGAAAAGTTTACATTGATCTGTCATTTTACCAGGATCTTCAAAACAGATTTAGTGCGCCAGGAGATTTTGCCATGGCGTACGTAATTGCACATGAGGTAGGACATCATATTCAGAACCACCTTGGTATTTCTGAAAAGGTGCAGCGGCTGCGCCAGCAGCTAAGCAAGGCTGAGTACAACAAGTATTCTATAATGCTGGAGTTACAAGCTGATTTTCTTGCCGGAGTTTGGGCCCACCATACCCAGAAAATGAAAAATATTCTTGAACACGGCGATATAGAGGAAGCGTTAAACGCAGCCAATGCAATTGGCGATGACCGGTTGCAGAAAGAAGCGCAAGGCCATGTAGTGCCAGAATCGTTCACACACGGAACTTCAAAGCAAAGGATGTACTGGTTTAAAAAGGGCTATCAGACCGGTGATATTAACCAGGGAGATACGTTTAATGCTCCGGAACTTCAGTAATCCAGTGGAGTGTCTTGCAGAAAAAACCACATTATTGGTTTCTGAGTAGTACCGCGTTGACAATTTCGTAATTGTACTGCCACTTCCAAAGTGCTAGTACCTGATTTTGCATGCGCCCTATGATAATAGATAATCTTCTGCTACTTTAACTTTCGAATTGCTGCTAAAGCATCCATACCCTAAAAAAACCGCCATGAGCATCAATACCATCCTTGGTATAGTATCAACAATTGCTTTTCTACTGCCACCATTGATCATTCTATACTCAAGGCTATTCGTAAATGTCAGCCTGCTTGCCCTTGTCGTTTATTTTCTTTCAGCCATTATGTTCAACCTGGTTTCGGAGAACGTTATCGTGGTGCCGGAACACGTAAAAAGAAATCTGGTTCTTGTTCATACATATACCAATATTCCGCTGATGCTGATTTCAATGTTTTTATTCAGTTCTGAAAACTGGAAGGATAAAATGTTGGTTGCGGCACTAAGCAGCTTCATTGCCTATGAACTGATTGTTCTTTTTAATCCAAACTTAAACGTCAATAGCTATAAATACATTACTGGCCCTGGTATACTCATGGTATTCCTTTTTAGTGTACATTTTTTTATCACCAACATCAGGCATACCATCATACAGGGGAAGGGGCTTGGAAAAACACTTGTCGTTGCTGCCATTCTCTTTGGCTATGGATGTTACCTGATCGTTTACATCTTCGACTTCCTTGTGCAGACGCCGAACAAGGCCGATGTTCTTACAATCTACTACATATCCTCCACCATTTTTGCAGGCATTATGTCAGCGGGTTTGGTATGGCTCAAAAAACGCTATAGAGAAATTCAGGAAGTTCGAACCACCCGTAAGGAATTGCACATGTTTTTCAATAATTAATTTACAAGGCATACCCATTCCTATCTATCAGAGTGTCCGCTATTCTACGCCGGGCATCTTTGCTATTGAAAGGCTGCATCTTAGTAAACCTTCTGATACCCATTAGCAGCATCCGTTGCTCATCACCGTCAGCAAAAGCATTGATTGCATCTTTGCCACTTTTTCCAATCCGGTCTGCTGCATCATACAGATAGCCGTTTAGGATATCCATATAAATTGTGTGTTCACCACTACTGTTTAATTTCATTACACGTTGCAAGAGACTTTCCGACACAAATGCCTCAATACACATGTCTGCAATGTTCATGATGATCTCCTGCTCTTTTTCAAGATTCATCATCAGCTTCTGAACTGCAGCACCGGCTGTAAGCAAAATGGATTTTTTGAAATTGTCGACCAGTTTTTGCTGCACGCCAAATGGTGTTTCGTCAGTGCTGCCGAAATCGGGAATGCTCATCAGCTCCTGCTGCACACTCGCTGCTGATACCATTAGGTTCAGCCGGCCTTGCATGGCTCTTTTCAGCGTCATGTCTACTATAAGTAGTCTGTTTATTTCATTGGTTCCTTCAAAAATTCTGTTGATTCGGCTGTCGCGATATGCTCTTGAAATATTGTACTCTGCACTAAATCCGTTTCCCCCATGAATTTGAACTCCCTCGTCTACGGCATAATCTAAAGTTTCACTGCCGAACACCTTTAGTATAGCACATTCGATGGCATATTCCTCTGCCCCGGCAAGCAATGCCTCGTTGAATGGTTTGCCGGTTGCAAGCAGTTCCTGCTCTTTTTCGTCGATCCACTTTGCAGTTCTATACAAGGCACTTTCACCTGCAAAAACATTGATGGCCATTTGCGCCAGTTTGTGTTTGATTGCGCCGAAAGAAGCAATAGGGGTTTTGAACTGTTCTCTGGTTTTTGCATAACGAACAGATTCGGTGATGGCCACCTTGGCACCACCCAAAGCAGCAGCACATAACTTCAGCCGTCCAATATTCAAAATGTTGAATGCTATTTTATGACCTTTCCCCGCTTCTCCCAAGAGGTTTTCGACTGGTACCTTGCAGTCCTGAAAGTAAAGCTGAACCGTAGAAGAACCTTTGATACCCATCTTTTGTTCCTCTGGTCCTTGTGTGAAACCTTCGAAATCTCTTTCAACAATAAAAGCAGAAAACTTTTCACCATCAATTTTTGCGAATATGGTAAATACGTCTGCAAACCCACCGTTGGTGATCCAGCATTTTTGTCCATTTAGCAGATAGTATTTACCATCTTCACTGAGACGGGCTGATGTTTTTGCACTGAGTGCATCACTGCCACTATTCGGTTCTGTCAAGCCGTAAGCACCTACCCATTCGCCACTTATTAGTTTGGGTAAGTAACGGTGCTTTTGTTCTGTTGTGCCAAAATACAGTATAGGTAGCGTGCCAATGCCCGTGTGCGCAGCTATGGCAACAGAGAATGAGTGGCCGGCACCCAGGTATTCATTGATGATAGTTGAAGTAATAAAGTTTTTACCAAGCCCACCATACTCCTCGGGGAATGATGCAGCCAGCAGCCCCTGTTCGCCTGCCTTCACCAACAGCGAACGCATCAATCCGGGTTTGAGTTCATCCAGTTGCTCTATGTTCGGATGAACCTCTGTTCGCAGAAACTGCTCGCACATATCGCGAATCATTTTTTCCTCCTCAGAAAAATCTTCCGGCACGAAGTTGAGATGAGCATCAGTTTTTTTGATCAGCCATTCGCCACCTTTTAAGGTGCTGGTGTTTATAGTATTCATGGTTGCCAGTTTACTTGTTTAGATTATCATAAACGGTTTGCAATACTTCTTTGCATACGGAGATGTGCTCTTGCGGAACACCTTCCAGTGCTTCATTTAAAGTTTCTTCAGCAAGTGCCATTGTCTCCTCTTGTAGCTTCTGGGCAGTTTTTGTAAGCTGCACTTTGTTTATTCTTCTGTCATTGTGAGCGGGCACTCTTTTTACCAGGCCCAGCCGCTCCAGATTATCAATTAGCCTTGTGATGCTTGGTTTGTCTCGAAAAGTGGCATTGCACAACTCCTGCTGGCTTTTCCCATCTTCTTTCCATAGGTGGTAGAGAACGCTCCATTGTTCTATGGTAAGGTTAAGGCCTGAGCTATTAAACTTTTTCTGAAGGCGCCTTGCGATGGCAGTGGACGCTTTGCCAGTTATAAAGCTGTATAATTCTCCTCTTTTAAATTGGTTGTTGGTCATACAGTTGTTTATGCAACTATCTAAGATAATCATTTTCCGTAAAGACAAAAAACAGCACTTTCTCGAAAATATGGCGATAGTTTTGGCCTGATGTTGCTTATTGTTACTGCTTCTTTTTTGTTTGTGTATGCTGCTCTCATAGGATTCTATCTTTATCAGTGGCTACAAACAGAGGAGTTTGAGATAGGAGAAGAAGAATCGGTGAGCATTTCTGTTGTTATTGCTGCAAGAAATGAAGCAGAAAACATAGGCACGCTTCTCAGGTGCTTGCAAGCTCAGAGCTATCCGGAAGCGCTTTACGAAGTGATTGTGGTAGATGATTTTTCAACAGACGACACTGCAAGAGTTCTAAGAAGCTTTGAATGGCAGCTTTTGAGAATTATAACACCGGGCGTTGAAGAACATAAATCCTCTAAAAAAATCTGCCTGGAGGCAGGCATTAAGGCGGCAACGGGCGATCTGATCGTAGTAACAGATGCAGACTGCGTGGTACCAGAACATTGGCTTCGTTATATCGCAGGTTTTCAACAGCAGAGAAACGCAGTTTTTATCGCAGCTCCTGTTAAGCTGAAGACCTACACACGTCTTTTAAGTATATTTCAATCACTTGATTTTATCACCTTACAAGGAATTACGGCAGCTAGTGTGAGAGCAAATTTTCACAGCATGTGTAATGGTGCAAACCTGGCTTACCTAAAAACCGCATTTTTCGAAGTCAATGGTTTTGCCGGAATTGACAAAATAGCTTCTGGTGATGATATGCTGCTTATGTATAAGATCTGGAGTAAGCATCCAGATCGTGTGCATTATCTGAAAACCAGGAGAGCGATTGTAGAAACAACACCTATGGAGACATGGAAAAGCTTTTTCTACCAGCGTGTGAGGTGGTCAAGCAAAGCAACTTACTACCAGGATCGCCGGGTGTCGGCGGTGCTACTATTCGTGTATCTTTTGAATTTCTTGTTTTTTGTTTTGCTGGTTGTTGCGTTCTGCTGGCCCGGGGGATGGACAATGCTTATGATTTACCTTGTGGGGAAAGTAGTGATTGAGCTCCCCTTCGTTTATATAATTTCAAGGTTTTATGGCGAAGAAAAGTGGATGATCTTCTTTCCTTTTCTGCAGCCGCTTCACATCACCTACGTGGTTGTTGTTGGCCTCCTGAGTCAGTTTGGGGCATATGAATGGAAGGGGCGTAGAACAAAATAATTATCTTTCTTCAATGAAGCTTGTTGCGCCACCTGCACGAAGAACCTGGCTCCTGCGCCTTAGGAGAAACAAAGCGGCAATGGTAGGGGTGGTGGTGATTGCATTAGCTGTGGTAACGGCGATTTTTGCTTATTTGCTGGCGCCCGACCACTCTCCCTATGCCAACAGAATTATTCTGGAAATAGGAGGTCAGAAGCCGGGGTTTACTCAACGCTTCCTTCTCATGAAAAAAGATAGGCAGCAAGGGAATTCCATCTTACAGCAGCTGATTCACGGCAGGCCGGATGATTACGAATTCATTCCCATAGCAGGGTGGCGGCACCACGGTGACAGCATCATTGTAGATAAATATATTGACGTGGGTATTTCTGAAAAAATAAGCTTTCACCTTTCTCATTTAGCTAAGCAGCCGGTGGTGAGGAGAAAGTTTGTGTTAGGTACCGATCGTTACGGACGCGATATTCTGAGCCGGCTGATCATTGGTACACGTGTTAGCCTAAGTGTGGGGTTGATCACGGTTGTGATCTCTCTAACGATCGGCATTTTTCTCGGCTCTTTAGCTGGATATTTCGGCGGCAGGACAGATGACGTCGTCATGTGGCTGATAAATGTAATCTGGAGCATCCCCACTTTACTACTGGTCTTTGCATTTACGCTGCTGCTTGGTAAAGGATTTTGGCAGGTGTTTGTTGCCGTTGGCCTTACCATGTGGGTGAATGTGGCGCGTTTGGTGCGGGGGCAAGTGATGGTAACCAAGCAACTTCAGTATGTAGAAGCCGCCCGGGCTTTAGGCTTTCCAAACAGTAGAATAATAGCTCGGCACATCTTACCCAATATTATGGGGCCGGTGCTGGTGATTGCTGCGGCCAACTTTGCATCGGCGATTGTAATAGAGGCGGGATTAAGCTTTTTAGGAATTGGAGTGCAACCGCCCCAGCCAAGCTGGGGATTGATGATCAAGGAGAATTATAACTTCATCATTACTCAAAATCCTATGCTTGCGCTTGCGCCAGGTTTCGCCATCATGTTGCTGGTGCTATCTTTTAATCTTCTTGGCAACGGATTGAGAGACGCGTTGAATGTGAGGGCAAAGATTTGATGAGCAGTAAGTTATTCCTGCAAGCATCACTCTATTCTTCCATCGTAACCTCTATGTTCCTGTTTAGGCTTTCCTCCAGCGAAATGAAGGTTTCAGTGCGTTCAATGCCCTTGATTTTTTGCAGTTCATCATGGAGCACTCGTCTCAATTGGCTTATGTCTTTGCAGACTACTTCAGCGAAGATGCTGTAGTTGCCGGTAGTATAATTCATGCGTACGATCTCTCGGATCTTCTTGAGGTCCTTCGCCACTACATCATACAAAGAACTTTTTTCTAGGTAAATACCTATAAAAGCAATTACGTCATACCCCATCTTTTTCAGGTCCACATGAAGTCGCGTTCCCGTTACAATGCCACTGTCTTGCATTTTCTTGATTCTTACGTGTACTGTACCTGGTGATACGAATAACTTTTTGCCCAGATCTGCATACGATATATTTGCATCCTGCATGAGGTGCTGCAAAATTTGAAGGTCGAGTTTATCAATGTTCAAATGAGCTGCCATTTTTCGGAACATTTTTGGATGTTATCTATTAAATACCCCAATATATTGAACGTTAGCTAATTTTATTCTCCTCTTGTTGAAAAATTTTGAAATAGGGCAGAAGCTTTTTATCTTTGATCTCGTTAAAGCTCATTGATTTTTTCATATCTACACTGTGGGGTGATGAAACTCTTGGCAGACATGCCCTCTTGTCTCGGGGGTGGGGATCACAAGATAAAGTCAGGATATAGCCGGTTTGCGCCGACAGGGGTTGACCACCAAGCGCTGTCTTGTACCTAATTGCTCCGTGGAGGTTCGACTCCTCCCCCTACAGCGAACTTCGAATGCAAAAGCCCTATTTATCAATTGATTATGGGGCTTTTTTTGTTTATTTTTTTCGTTTAGTTATCCGTACCGTTTTCAGTTTCCCAGAAAGTAGTCCCGTTTCCATAACTAGATAGATCACTCCCAATTGAAAAACCTTAGCTCCTCCTTTCCCGGGGAGCTTTTTTTTTGTCGGGAGAAAGATATTTACTTTAGATATGCACGTCCTGATGCAAGACGTCTAGTGCTCTTGATAGAAAGCAAACTTCAGTGAAAGCAATCCTCAGGTGTATTAAATCTTCATCTAAAGAAAAAAGCATCCTTTGAGGGGATGCTTTTTTCTTTAGGCATGCAAACGTTAGTCGCTGTGTTTAGCAGTTCGATACAGCAAGATACACATAATTGCAAAACAAATCACGCCCAAAATGAAATATCCATTTTCTCCTAAACCGCGTGTTAGTACTCCTTCCATACTGATGCTTTGTAACCCACGCTCGTTTTTTGGATAAGCTTGCAAAAACGCAACGATAACTCCGAAAAGCGCCCCTCCGGCCACCAGGCCAGTAGCAAACAAGTTACCTTTTCCAAGGTCTTCCTCCTGCTCCGCCAATTCTTTGTTTTTATTCGACCTTTCCACCAGCCCTTTCAAAGCACCACCTGCAAAAATTGGCAGAGTAGTAGACAAGGGTAAATAAGCACCTACTGCAAAACTTAGCGACCCAATTCCGCACAACTCCATAACTATTGCTAAAAATATTCCGACAAATACAAATTGCCAGTCAAGGTTGAACGATAGTACGCCCCTGATAAGTGTTGCCATTAAAGTGGCTTGCGGTGCAGGGTACTTGTCGCTGCCGATGGCATGTTGAATTCCCTGTGCTAACATTTCCTGCGTGGGATTGTCCAAAATTTTAATGGTAATTCCGATTGCGATTGAAGAAACTATAGCTCCAATAAAGAGAGCCAGCTGCTGGTACTTAGGAGTAGCGCCAACAATAAAACCTGTTTTTAGATCTTGCGAAGTGGCACCGGCATTAGCAGCTGCAATACAGATGATACCGCCCACTACCAACACCATGGGCTCGTAGGCCATGCCGTTCCAGCCGATGCTGATAAACAATAGGCTTGTTGCTAAAATAGTGGCAATTGTCATTCCCGAAACGGGACTATTGGAGGATCCAATAAGTCCTACAATCCGTGACGCCACCGTCACAAAAAAAGCTCCGAAGATGATCACCAATATTCCTATTAAAGCTTTGTTCAAAAACGTGTCACCCGGTATCATAGGTAGCACTGCAATAAGCACGATGAGCGCTATGCTTCCAAATAAAACAAAACGAACGTCTAAATCGCGATCTGTTCGTTTTACGTTTTCACCTTCTGCACTTGTCTTAACCGCACCAAGGCTTCCTTTGAAAGAAGCAATGATGGTAGGTATCGTTTTCATTAAGGTTATGAAACCTCCTGCTGCCACAGCTCCAGCTCCTATTTGCCTGATGTATGCCCGGTATAATGCAGAAGCGGGATCTGCGAACCCGTGTGTAGTAGGGTCCCATCCACCAGGACCACCAGCAGTAGCCAAGTCTTTGAGATAGCCAAGCTTTATCAGCTGTAAGGCAATCAGGTCTGGATTGATCACAGATGCAAGAAGTGGGTTTAGCACCAGCCAGCTCAAGACACCCCCGGCCACCAGAACACCGGAGATTCGGGGACCGATAATGTAGCCCACACCCAGGTATTCAGGAGTGATTTCAGCGCTAACCCTTGCAGAGGGAAAAAATCTGTTTTTCATGCTGGTCATCCAATGCGGTACCTCTGCGATAAAGTGCAGTATTTTTTGGAGGAAAGCGTAAGCAACGGCAACTCCCAAACCGTAGAACGCGATCTTAGCAAAAGAGCCACCTTTTTCTCCAGCTTTAAGTACAGAGGCACATGCTGTTCCCTCAGGGTATGGCAACACCCCATGCTCTTTCACGATCAATGATCGCCGAAGTGGTATCATCATCAACGTACCAAGAATGCCTCCTACAATGGCTAAGACAAAAATGGTCACGTAATCAAAATAAGTGGTGCCAACACTTTTTCCATCGGTGCCGATAGTCAGGAACAAAAAGCCGGGTAACGTAAATGCTACACCAGCGGCAATGCTCTCTCCGGCCGATCCTGTGGTTTGAATAATATTGTTTTCCAGGATTGTGGTTTTAAAGAGCCAACGACCGAGTGTAATTGCAATTACCGCGATAGGTATAGATGCAGAAACTGTTAAGCCAGCACGTAAGGCCAGGTACACCGTAGCAGCTCCAAAAAGAATCCCGAAAATGCTCCCCAACACAACTGCCTTGACTGTAAACTCTTTCATTGTCGACTCTGGAGCAACGAAGGGTTTAAAATTCAAATCGTCCATAAGAAGTGGTTTGCTTTTGAATATAAAACAAAAAGGAGCTGCAATCAGCTCCTTCGAAGTACATAGTAATTGTTATGCTGAACCTGCCCGTTCTCTCACAATCTGGTTAAGCGATTTGATTTTTGCAAAGATCAAAATTCCACCAACGAATGCTGCAATCACTAAAAGCAAAAAGAACATTTTCTTGTCTGTAAAATCGTCCCAGAAACTGGTCATAACACCGGCAATTTTGCCTCCAATTGAAGTAGACAAGAAAAATCCGCCCATAAGCAAGGCCGTTAGTCGGGGGGGTGCAAGTTTGGAGACAAGGGAAAGACCTATGGGGCTCAGGAAAATCTCACTGATAGTGAAGATAAAATAGGTGAGCCATAGCCATACGGGCGATGCCTTGTGGGTGTAAATGGAAGGGACAGACATGACGGCAAAAACCATTACCAGAGAAGAAAGACCTGAAATGAAAAGCGCCATACCGAACTTAGATGCTGTTGTCGGTTCTTTACCTCTCTTGCGCAAATAACCGAACAGTGGAACAAACACCAGTGTGAGAACTACGATAAAAAGTGGGTTTAACGACTGAAAGAGCTCGGTATTGGCTACACGAATTTCTTTACCTCCGGGTCTGCTATCAAGCGGCACATTATTAAAATAAGGGTCCGGGCCTAAGATCTGTACATCCTTGCCAGCTTCATCCTTTATAGAAATGAGGTATTGGTCGACTTTGTTGGTGAGCCGCGGGGAGTCCGAAACTGTTTGCAGAAAGCCAAGGGTGCCTGCAATCTTTTCAGTAGTAGGAGAAACGGTTCTGTCCGTATGTCGTTCAGCCCAAAGCGTAAGACCGGTTGAGTTCTGATTGTAAATAGTCCAAAATGCAATGGCGATGGCAAATATGAACAACAAAGAGCCGATCGCTTTTTTATCCTGGCCTGTTGCTTTTACCCATAAAGAAACGTAAAAGGCAATGATGGGCAAACACGCAAATATGAATGCATCACTAGCCTGGCTCCCCATAACAGAAGTTCCAAATATTAGTGTGGGAATAAACCATCCTGCTATAGCAGCAAGAATTGCTGGCAAGAAAACATATAGAAATATCTTGGACATGGGCATGTCTTCTGCCTGCACCGGCTTTTTTAAATCACCGGCTTTTACTTCTTTCATGTTTATCAATAGTATCAAAAGGCCGATGAGCAACCCAATACCTGCAGCAGCAAAAGCATACCCCCAGCCATACCTGTTGCGCAGATAGGCTGCTACGAAATTGCAGACAAACGCTCCGATATTGATGCCCATGTAAAAGATGCTGTATGCATTATCCTTGAGCGGCTTCAGATCATCACGATTGTAAATATTACCCAGGAGAGTAGAGATGTTCGGTTTAAAGAATCCATTACCAACAATTATTAAAGCAAGCGAGATGAACATTGCCATATCACCCGGAAAGGCAAGTCCGATATAACCAGCAGACATCAGAAGACCTCCAATAAAAATTGATCTTATATATCCAAGATACCTGTCTGCTATAAGTCCACCGATAAAGGGAGTGAGGTATACTAAGGCTATAAAGCTGCCCACGATGTCAGCACCCACCTTGGGATCGAGGCCCTTACCACCTGTTTTATTATCTATCAGGTACAGAAGCAAGATGCCAACCATGAGGTAGTAGGCAAATCGCTCCCACATTTCAGTGAAAAAGAGTACATACAATGACTTCGGATGCTTTTTAGCTGCTACAACTTGCCTCTGTTGATCCATATGATTGTATTAGTCAGAACAATATTACAGATTTCACCCAACGAAAATTCCGCCTGTCAATAATTCAGTCATCTTTGGGAATCTTACACGATATTCGCAGCCGTAATTTCTACTGCTTATATCCATGAATATCTTAGTACTAGGCGCCGGTGGTCGCGAACATGCACTGGCTTGGAAGCTCTCTCAAAGCAAATTATGTTCACAACTCTTTATAGCTCCAGGTAATGCAGGCACTGCGCTTTGCGGAATTAACCTGCCCTTCCAGGCCACAGATTCTGAAGCAGTGAAATCAGCATGCAAACAGCGCAATATAGAATTGTTGATTGTTGGCCCTGAAGAACCGTTAGTAAATGGGATTACAGATTTCTTGCAGGAAGATCCGCAGCTTCAGGGATTGACGATCATCGGACCTTCGAAAGAAGCTGCACAACTGGAAGGAAGTAAGTCGTATGCAAAAGCATTCATGTTAAGGCATGGTATCCCAACTGCTGCTTACAGAGAGTTCACTCAGGACAACTTCATGGAGGGAGTAGAATATGTAAAGCAGCACGCCTTGCCTGTGGTGCTTAAGGCGGATGGACTTGCAGCCGGAAAAGGAGTGATCATTTGTCAGAACCACGTAGAGGCTGTAGCCGAATTTGAGTTGATGATTCAGGATGAAAAGTTTGGCGAAGCCAGCCGCAAGGTTGTAGTGGAAGAATTTCTCACGGGTATAGAATTGTCGGTGTTCGCCCTCACCGATGGAACTGATTATGTTTTGCTACCTGAAGCAAAGGATTACAAAAGAATAGGAGAAGGAGATACAGGGTTGAACACAGGTGGTATGGGTGCCATAAGCCCCGTGCCATTTGCGGATGAAGTGTTCATGCAAAAAGTTGTTCAGCAAATTGTGGAGCCTACGGTTAGGGGCTTGCAAAAAGATACGCTTGATTATAAGGGCTTCATTTTTTTTGGATTGATAAAGGTAGGCGATGAGCCATACGTAATCGAGTACAACTGCAGGATGGGGGATCCTGAAACGGAAGTAGTGATGCCGCGCATAAAAAATGACCTGGTAGAATTGCTTGATTCTGTAGGTAAAGGAAAGTTGAACGAAATGAGCGTAGAGAAGGACCCTAACTTTGCCACCACAATTGTAAGTGTAAGTGGAGGCTATCCTAACAACTACCAAAAAGGTTTGGAGATCTCAGGCCTTGGTGAAATACCCGAAAGCACCCTGCTATTTCACTCAGGCACATTGCAGGAAGATCAAAAAGTCATTACAAATGGAGGCCGTGTGCTGTGCGCTACAGCCTTAGCACCCACTCTAGATGAGGCACTCATAAAAAGCAAAGAATTGCTTCGCCAGATCAGATTTGAAGGGATGTACTACCGTAGAGATATTGGGTTCGAATTTATTTAAGGTGATATATAAAATTTTCTTTCCCACACAAGAGTCTTCGGTTCAATCAATTTTGTAGAATTTCGCTGTAATTCTTGGTTTATGCCGGAAATTCATTGCCACAACTATATACAAAAAAGGAGCTTGCCTTCATTACCCAAGAATATAAATAAGGAAGCTAGGCTTCAATGGATGATTTCTCCAATACAGAGTATGTTGGTATTTTGATATCGTGGTAGAATAAGAACTTCCAATTTTCCTTATTACCTTGCTCCCACCATTGTTGGCGTAGCTGCATGGCTTTCTCGGCATCAAAATCATATTTGGTCTTATAACGTATTTTCATTTGCTGCAATTGAGGCGCATCATCGCCTCCGTAAAAAACAGTTTCGGTTTCATCTTCAATCCAAAACACCTGGTGAAATGGTGAATGGGCACCGGTGAGTTCATATCGAATATATTCATCGATAGTGCCACTATCATCTTCCAAAAACCTTACTTGCTCCGAAGTATCTAAAGCTTCAATATCTTCCGGCATGAACGACGGAAAGCCTGTTTTACGTGCAAACTCTAATTCTCTTTTTTGAACATAGTATATGGCATTTTCAAAGCTTAATTTTTCGTGTTTTCTGGTAAAGCTCACACCACCTGCGTGATCTTTATGAAGATGCGACATCAAAACTTTGGTGACCTGGCTTGGTGCAATGCCCGCTTTTTTCAGGTTCGCCAACAATTGCATTTCTCCCGTTGAATCCTCAAAGCCGAGCCCTGCATCAAGCATGATGATGTCTTTGGACGTAATCAGCAGAAACGGCTGAATCTCCACGAGTAAGCTCCCCACGGGCCTTTGCTGCAGATCATCAACTGCATCATGGAATGGCACGAACAACTTTGTTTTGTCGATGGTAAATGAACCTTCGGAAAGAGGCACTACTTGCATAAGAAAAGAAAAGATTACAGCCAGCTCACTATCGCAAAACCATTTGTCGGTCAGCGTCAAGCCGAATTAAAATAAACAAAAGAATAGTAAAAGTAAGCAGGGCAGTGCCACCGTAGCTGATCAGAGGTAAAGGAATTCCTATAACCGGTGCCAGTCCTATAGTCATACATATATTGATAGCGATGTGAAAGAAAAACACCGCGGCCACTCCGTAAGCATAGCATCTGCTAAAGACGCTCCGTTGCCGCTCAGCAAGCGTAATGATCCTAAACAGCAGGATGAGGTAAATCGAGAGCAAAACCGTTGTTCCCACAAATCCGAAACCTTCACCAATAGTGCAGAAAATGAAGTCGGTTCGTTGTTCCGGAACGAATTCATAGCGGGTTTGTGTTCCATTAAGCAGTCCTTTTCCTGTTACGCCTCCACTACCAATAGCAATCTTAGACTGCTTTACGTTGTAGTCATTCACGCCCTCCTTTTTAGCGTTTGCATTTGCTAGTGGGTCCGGCAAGTTGCCATACGGATTGTCTTTACCAAAAAGTGAGAAGATGCGCTCAACCTGGTGCCTTTGAAGTACATGTTGAAACAAAAAAGGCACTGCAAAGCGTTGTATACCTACACACAGCAGCCAAAGAATAACGATACTGGCTAAAACTGATTTGTTTCTCTTAACCTGACGACGCATTACAAACACAGTTAGCGCAGCAAGGAGTGTTAGAATTATGGCCAATGTATTTGGCTCCATTACAATGCTCGCTATTACAAGCGCAGCAACGCTAAAACCGATAATAAGTATAGCAGGAGAAAGTCCTTCGCGGTACATTACCAGAAAGAACGAAAAGTACACTAAGGCCAACCCTGTTTCTTTTTGTAGAATACTTAAGACAGCAGGTGTAAGCGCAATGGCGATCGCAATTACCTGCGAGCGTGTTTTCGAAAAATTGGTATCTGGCCTCGATAAGTACTTCGCTAATGCCAGGCATACGGAAACTTTACAGAATTCTGCCGGCTGAAACTGGAAGCCACCAAAGCGGATTATCGATTCTGTTCCTTTAACGTTTGAGTGAAAGGGAAATACGAGCAACAGCAATACGATACCGAGAGCATACCAAATGTTGGCTGTTGCGGTAAAAAACTTGCTGTCAGTGAGTAGAATAAATGTGCCGATGATAGCAGAAAGGATAAAGAAGTAAAACTGCTTGCTATAATCTGTTTTAAACGAAAAGAAGCTTGTAACAACGGAACTGCCTTCCCGGTAGGTTACAGCAAAAATGGCTAAGATGCCTACCGAAACAAGCAACAGGTACAGCCATATCATCAATGCATCTACTCCCTTTGAAATGCCAGTATTGTTTCTGCTCATTAACTGATGCTCGTTTTCTTTTTGTGATGGAACTGTTCCTTGGGAGCTAGTGCATCGGGATGCAAATGTAGTACTACCCGCTGTTCCTTATTGTTCGAGGATGAATCCTTCTTTGCCGGCGGTGCTGCGGGTTTGGCCCTAAACTTCTTGAGGTAACTGCTGTCTTTCGTTATATTGAACCATTCAACTGCTCTCATAGAATCGGCTATGTGCTGCTCCACCTTAAGGATCGGAGGCATGAGGTTCCTGTTTGTCACTTCTTCTATCTTCTTAATGCTTTCGGGTCTCAGAGTGTCATTTAGATATTGCTCCATTAGCAACGCTGCAATTGGGGCAGCTGCAGTAGATCCATAACCGGCGTTTTCTACAACAACCGCAATTGCTATTTTCGGGTTTTCTCTTGGAGCAAAACACACAAACATTGAGTTTTCATTCAACTCTATTTTCTTTCCCCTGATGAAGCGGAAATTTTGAGCCGTACCAGTCTTTGCGCAAATATTGATACCCGGAATCTTAGCTGCCGTGGCAGTACCTCTGTCCACCACATCCTGCATACCCTTGATTACAGCCTCATAAGCAGAGTCAGAAATATGAGTTAGCACTTCGTGCTTCCGGCGAAACTTATTGAGTATTGTATCTTTTGCTGTTTCATTATCAATAGATTTCACAAAATGAGGTGTGTAATAGTAGCCCTTGTTTGCAATGATACACATGGCATTCGCCAGCTGTAACGGCGTTGATGTCATCTTATCCTGGCCGATGCCCAATGTGAGATTGGTGCATGAATTCCAGGAGTTCCGATACTCCTTATTATAGACCGACGTATCTGGTATGTTGCCCTTGTCCTCGCCAGGAAGATCTACACCCAGCCTTATACCAAGTCCAAAAGCATTCATATATTCCTGCCATTTGGTATACCCTTTCCGCGAACTTCTGAGCTTTGGATGGTCAACTGCCATGCGGAAGACGTGGACAAAGTACGAGTTGCAGGAATTTGCAATAGCCAGCCGCAGGTTGGCTGCATGGCCGCCACCGGAGTGGGTGCAAGCCGGCTTGCCATGTCCGCAGGTATAGTACCTTCCACCACAAGGGTAGCCAAATGAAGGTGTAATCAGCCCTTCATCCAAAGCTACAAGTGCCCCTAATGGCTTGAATGTGGAGCCTGGAGGGTATTGACCCTTTATGGACCTGTTCAACAATGGCCGTGACACATCAAGCACAAACTTGCTATAGGTTTTTTTGAAATTGAAGCCGGTTAATGCATCTGGACTAAAGTTGGGTCCAGACGTCATCGCAATAATACCTCCGGTTTTGGGTTCTATGGCCACGACTGCGCCTACTTTGTTAGTCATTAATTTTTCGGCGAGTTGCTGCAGTTCGATGTCTACATATGTTCTTAAGCCGCGACCCGCAATAGCAGCTGTATCAAGCTCCCCGTTTTCATAGTTTCCCACCAACCGGTTTCTATTATCTTTAATCAGGTACTGAACACCCCTTTGGCCCATCAAAACTCTTTCATAATACGCCTCCAGGCCACTGCGTCCCACAAAGTCTCCCTGGCGGTAAAAACCTTGAGAGCGGGCAATGATGCTGGAGTCAACCTGTCCGATATAGCCCATAAAGTGTGCTCCGGCATTAAATGGATACGTGCGAACGGGCCTCTCCTGCAGAAAAAAGCCGCTACCAAAACGCCACATGTTTTCCTGCAAACGTGCGTACTTTTCTGGGGTCAAAAGGTCTTCAAAAGCCGAAGGTCTGTAGCGACCGTTTTTGAATATGGCTGTAATCACCCGCTTTTGGAATTCGGCGGTGTCAATCTCCAGCAGCTGGCACATATAAGTTGTGTCAACATTCTTTACTTCTGAAGGAGTCACCATCAGATCGTAGGCAAGCGTGTTGTTCACAATAGCCTTGTTGTTTCGATCGAATACAATTCCCCGGGGAGGATATATCACCTTTGCAAATACGGCATTTTCCTGGGCCAGCTTTTGGTATTTACTGGAAACAAGCTGCAGGTTGGCGAGCTGCGCAATAATCACAACAAAAACTATTAAGAACAAAAGCCGTATTATGTAGCTTCTCGATTGGTTAAACACAGGCATATACTCGAAAAAAGTGAGGTGCAAAAGAAAGGTGGCCGTATGCAAATTTTAGTAAAGCAGATGATATTCGCAAATGATATTAAGCACACTTGTCTTAATTTCTCGCAAATATTAGCTAAGCAGTGTTAGTTCTAAACTTGTGCCTACGGGGAAACAAAAGCTCCACCACAATTATTAGCAGCATGCTTATGGCCGTTGTAGCTGCAACTTTGATTAAAAAGGTGATAAAGTCACCAAACTGAAGCCATTGTAGCAGCGTAAGATATAAATGATGTAAGAAAGTAAGTGTAAGTGCATAAACAAGATACGGCGACCAACTCATGCCTTTTGGTGATGGTTCTTTATGAGTGAAGTCTGATGTATCTTTTGGGCTAAGAAGAATAATGATAAACGGCCTTACATACGCAATCAAAAGGCATGCGGCAGCATGCAAGCCCGGGGTCATTTGAAAATAATCAAGCAGTAAACCAGTAGAAAAACCTATCAGCAGCAGCAGCAGCCGGGGAGTAGCATACGGCAGCCAGAGAATAAAAAGATAGTAAATGTAGGGAACAACAAAACGATGCAGGTGCGGGATTTTGTTCAACACAAATACCTGGATGAGTGTGAACAAAGCGAGGCGGATGATATTTCTTACCAGATCACTCAACGAGCAGGCTTTTTTTGTTGTTCAATTTTCAGCCGGGTTTCTTCTTCAAGCTTCAGTTGTTCCGAGCGTTGCAAATTTTCTACTACGAACACCTGCTGTACGGCGTTGAAATTCACGGCAGTCCTCAACCGCAGTAGATAGAAGCCTGAGCTTTGATCAATAGCAATGCTGTTAATGGTACCAATGAGGAAATTGGGAGGGTAGTTGTAAGAATAGATACTGGTTACAATCGAATCGCCTTTCTTTACTTCAACGTCCTTAGAAATACCTCTTAGTAATAAATAACGCGGATCCTTCGCGTCCCATTCTACTGTTCCAAAAACACTTGATCGCTTCAGAGAAGCGGGAACCCTGCTCTTGGTATGCAGAAGGCTCATGATCTGGCTGAAATTAGCACTTGTATTGACCACGACTCCTACCAGGGCGCCATCCGAGTTCAAAACAGCCATGTTGTCGCGGATTCCCTGATCAAAGCCGCGGTTGATCTGGATGTAATTCTGGTCGAAGTTAACAGAGTTGTAGACAACCTTCGCTTCACGCCACAAGTAGCGGCGAGCCGACTTTGTAGAATCGTTTATTTGCAAAGAATCTATTACACTTCTTGAAGACGTGTCTACAGGCAAATAGTTAAGCCGCATCAAATTCATTAAAGAATCATTCATCCGGTGAACACGCCTGTTCTCTTCTCTAAGGTGAAAATAATCATCTACTTTGTCTACCTGCGTGTTGATCCGGCCAGTAACTTCATTAGACATTCCCAGGAAAACAGTTCTGTGAAATCTGTTGTAGTTGAATAACATCCAGAGAGCTATGCCCTGCAACACTAAAAAGCAGACAAATACAAAGTACCGCCGGATAAAAAGAAAGATGTTACGCATACCTCACCCACTGATCCTCTTTACAGGAGGAGTTTTGTAGAACACTCCGAAATATGGTGACAGGTCATTTACTGTAATTGAATATTTCGAAACTATCTTACCGCATCACGAACGGATAACGTTCGTAGTTCTTCAGCGCCAACCCAGTTCCGCGTACAACGCTTTTGAGTGGATCGTCTGCTACGTGTACAGGCAATTTTATTTTTTGGCTCAACCGCTTATCAAGCCCTTTGAGCAATGCACCACCACCAGTAAGGTACAGCCCTCTTCTATAAATGTCGGCCGCGAGTTCGGGTGGCGTTTGTTCTAATGCTTTAAGAATCGCTTCTTCCATTTTGAAGATGCTTTTATCTAAGGCTTCTGCTATTTCCTGGTAGCTTACATAAATCTGCTTTGGAATACCTGTTACGAGGTCACGACCATTTACAGGAATATCATCTGGAGGATTGTCAAGGTCCTTCATCGCCGAACCTATCTGAATTTTTATTTGTTCCGCCGTCCGCTCCCCAATAAGTAGGCTATGGTAGCGCCTGAGCGCCTCCATAATATCAGCAGTGAACTCATCACCCGCAATGCGGATAGACTGGTCGCACACTATACCAGCCAGGGCAATAACTGTAATGCCGGTGGTACCACCGCCAATATCAATGATCATGTTACCGACGGGTTCTTCCACGTCAATGCCAATCCCCAGCGCTGCGGCCATTGGCTCATGTATCAGGTATACTTCTTTGGCGCCAGCTTGTTCAGCACTGTCTCTTACGGCACGCTTTTCTACTTCTGTTATTGATGATGGAATGCAGATCATCATGCGCCAGCTTGGGGGAAAAAGCGGTTTTCTCGGATAAACCATTTTGATCATTTCCCTTAGCATCAGTTCAGCAGCATTGAAATCTGCAATCACTCCATCCTTTAATGGTCGAACGGTTTTGATGCTTTCATGGGTCTTTTCGTGCATCATCAAAGCACGTTTACCTACCGCTAATACTTCTTTAGGATTGTTTCGGTTCAGTGCTACGATGGATGGTTCATTCACTACTACATCGTCATTGTGTATAATCAGGGTATTGGCTGTGCCTAGATCTATGGCTATTTCCTGAGTGAACCAGTTAAAAAGTCCCATGCTGCTTCTATTGGATTTAGTTTTTTTGAGGTTTGCGCAAAGTTGCTGTAAATAATTCGAATTGGCAAAGCAAAAAGAAAGCGTCTCAAATCCACTTCAGGCACCTGTGAAGCGACGAAGCGGAACTATATTGATGTAGCATCCTTATGTGGAGTGCTTTCAACAGCAGTGTTGTTTTTTTGGTGCATTTGATGCAGTGGCAACGTACGACCAAGGAGGGATTCAGTTATACTACTAAAATCCATTATACATTTTGGGGTTTGGCACGGTAATCGTAAAATATACGTGTGCACAATGAAGACCTTTTAACTCAAGATATGGTGTTGGATACAGGTAGGTCTGAAAAAGTGAAGTGCGAAATGTGCCATGTATTACACCCGTCAACGAAGACGCAGAAATCAGCCGAGGAATGAGGTTTTGTATACGGCGGAATAGTGGCTGAATTTGCTAACGTATGATGAACACCTAAAGGCGATGAACTCTCATCGCCTTTTTTTCGTTATAATATTATCCAAATTTTTTATCTTTTGGTGTGGCAGCCAAAACGATATACCTGTGGCAGAGAGTGCCTTCTCTTCGGCTTTTACTTCCTTTGATCGTCGGCATCATTGTTCAGACCTACGCTCCATTAACACTCAATTTTATCGTTGCTGTAGGCCTTCTTTCTATTTTCTTTATTATTACCTATTCGTTTTTCTCAGACGCCTGGAAGTTTAAACTCGCACCTGCAAACGGTTTGGCGCTTCAGCTTGCCGTCCTTATGCTTGGTGCTTGCCTTACTTACAAAAACGACATTCGCAATCATCCGCTTTGGTTCGGAAAGCAGTATCGAGCAGGCAACTACTTGTTGGTAAACCTGCTGGAACCATTGGTAGAGAAGAAGAAAACATACAAGGCATTGGGCCAGGTTCAATCAGTAATCGCTGATGGTAAGGTTGTTCCAGCGAATGGTCACATATTAATTTATTTCAGAAAAGACAGTTCATTGCCTCCACTTACAATAGGTTCTCAACTGCTCGTTAACAGACCTCTGGAAGACGTTCGTAATTCCGGAAATCCAGGAAGCTTCAACTACAAGCAATATCTATTATTCAAAGGTATAACGCACCAGTTGAATTTACTGCCACATGAATTTGTGGTTCAGGGGACGAAAGTGCCTGATCTTGTTCGTTCAAAAATCTTCAGCATTCGAAAAACTGTGGTTCGTACGCTTCGGAAGTATATTGGCAGCGGAAGGGAGAGCGGTTTTGCGGAAGCTCTGTTGATTGGCTACAAAGATGATCTGGATAAGAACCTTGTGCAGTCATACTCCAACACAGGCGTAGTTCATATCATTGCAATTTCAGGTTTGCATCTGGGCTTGATTTATGGCATTCTTGTATGGCTTACAAAAGCATTCAGAAAAAGAAGATCGCTGCAGTGGCTCAGGTTTAGCATTATCACCATAGGTCTGTGGGCATTTGCATTTGTGGCTGGTGGTCATCCTTCGGTGTTGCGATCGGCCGTAATGTTTAGCTGCATCGCAGTCAGCGGTCTGATCTTCCGGCGATCACATGTAATAAACACACTTGCATTCTCTGCTTTCTTGTTGCTTTGTTTCAACCCTTTTTGGCTCTGGGACGTAGGGTTTCAACTTTCCTATTCTGCGGTGTTGAGCATACTTGTCTTTTATCAGCCCATTTACAATGCTATCTACGTGAAGAACAAGCTTCTCAATTTTGTATGGCAGCTATCCGCTGTAAGCCTCGCTGCACAAGTGCTTACCTCTCCAATTAGTATCTATCACTTTCACCAGTTTCCTCTCTTGTTTTTACCAGCAAACCTGGTTGCCGTACCCCTGGCAGGTGTCATATTAACGAGTGAGATGATACTGCTTCTGGTTTCACCATTTGAACAGCTCGGGAATTTTTTAGGATTTCTGTTGCAGACAATAATCTCGCTTTTGAACAACTACATCGAGTATCTGGATAAATGGCCTTTTGCAGTTTGGAATCAGCTCTCAATAGATATCTATCAGCTTTTTTTCCTGTTTGGGTTCATCATTGCAGCAGCCTTTTTTCTCTTGCAGAAACATAAAGGGTCCGCTTGGGCCGCGTCTGTGTTCCTTTTATTTTTTATGGTAAGCCGGACAGCTTCATTCATCAGGGCCCAGCAGCAAGCCAAGATCATTGTATACAATACACCAGGCTTAAGGGCAATTGACCTGATTGTTGGGAGGAAGTATATATTCATCGGCGATTCAGTACTTCGCGTTGACGGTGTGTTAAGGAATTTTCATTTGCAACCATCCCGGGTTTTGCACCGGACCCGTGCCTTGCCCATGCACGCAAATAGCCCAAGATCATTCATGCTAAACCGAAGAAAAGTGCTCCTCATCGACAGCACTTTTAGCACCCTAGCAGGCAAGCCTCACTTTGATGTGGTTATATTCTCAGGTAAGTCCAAGATCGGGATGCAAGATCTACAGACTAAATGCACATTCAGGCAAATAGTTTTAGACGGAGCGGTGCCATTTAAACAAAGAAATAGATTGAGGCAGGATTGCGACTCACTTGGTGTTCTCTGTCACGATGTTTCCAAGGATGGTGCTTTTGTGATGAATGTGCTGTAACCTACCTTTGCCGCCTCTTTTGATTTTCCATAATTATCAACCATGAACAAGAAAATAAATTCCGCACTTATTTCTGTGTTTTATAAAGATGGACTCGAACCGCTTGTGAAAGAATTAAGTCAGCAGGGTACAACGATCTATTCAACTGGCGGAACTCAGAAGTTTATTGAACAATTGGGGGTTGCAGTTGTTCCGGTGGAGGATCTTACCACCTATCCATCTATTCTTGGCGGCCGGGTTAAAACGCTACATCCGACAGTTTTTGGAGGCATTTTAGGGAGGCGAGGAAATCAGCAAGATCTTGATGAAATGAAACAATTCAACATTCCATCTATTGATCTGGTGATTGTTGATCTTTATCCATTCCAGGAAACTTTGGCTTCGACAAACGAAGAAAAAGCGATCATCGAAAAAATTGATATTGGCGGGCCGTCTATGATGAGAGCCGCAGCTAAGAACTTCAGCGACGTTACGGTGCTTGCGGCAAAAGACGATTATCAGAAACTGGTACAGATCTTACAGCAGCAAAATGGAGAGGTGACATTGGAGCAAAGGAGATTTTTTGCCGGTCGGGCGTTCGCTGTGGTCGCCGATTACGACATCGCTATATACAACTATTTCCATTCAGATCAGCCGATAACAATTTTAGGGGGTGGACAAAAAGCGGTGTTACGCTATGGCGAAAACCCTCACCAGTCTTCCAGTTTTTTTGGTGACTTGAACAGCTGTTTCGACCAGCTGCACGGCAAAGAAATATCTTACAACAATCTGGTTGACATAGACGCTGCAATAGAACTGATCAAAGAATTCGAAAAGGGTAATGATGCTGTGTTTGCAATCATTAAACACACTAATGTTTGTGGAATAGCACAAAGAGCTACCATAGCTGAAGCATGGAAGGATGCACTCGCTGGTGACCCGGAAAGTGCGTTTGGTGGTGTGCTGATAACGAATTCGAATGTGGACGCAGCCACGGCAGAAGCAATTAGCGAGTTGTTCTTTGAAGTGTTAATAGCGCCTTCTTACCACGACGATGCTTTACAAAAACTTAAAGCAAAGAAAAACCGGATCTTACTGCAGTTAAAGAATACCAGCACAACCAGAAATATCTATAAGAACGCTGTGAATGGCACTCTGATGCAGGAAAAAGATGAAGGGAATTATGAGAAGTGGGAAGAAGTCGGAGGGAGAAATACATCTCAATCAGAAAAAGAAGATCTGACATTCGCCAACATAGTCTGCAAACACTTGAAGTCGAATGCAATCTCTTTGGTAAAAGATAAACAACTGATCGGCAAAGGATGTGGACAGACCAGTCGCATTGATGCGCTGCGACACGCCATTGAAAAGGCAAAGCAGTTCCATTTTGATTTAGATGGCGCTGTAATGGCTAGCGATGCTTTCTTCCCTTTCAATGATTGTGTGAAGATGGGACATGAAGTAGGTATAGCAGCGTTCATTCAACCAGGCGGATCGATCAGGGACAAAGACAGTATCGATTACTGCAAAGAACACCAGCTCGCTATGGTGTTTACTGGTACGCGGCATTTTCGACATTAAATATTTTTAAGAGTCGGAACAAAGGTTCTCTTCAAAAATCAACAAAGAAGTTATTAAACTCGATGAAAAGTGCTACTTCAGCAGTGGAGGGCTCAATGGACTCAGCGTACGTTCCAGAGTCGAAGGTGAAGACAAAAGCATTCATCGCTTTGGGACTTGTATGTTTTTTTTGGGGCACCACCTGGGTTGTTTCAAGGCAAGGGGTACTGCATATGCCTGCATTGCAGTTTGCTGCTATCAGACAACTGCTGGGAGGCTTTTGTTATGTTGTATTTTTTACGGTGCGGGGTTACAGATTGCCTCGTGGCAGAGAGTGGAGAACAGTCATCATCCTAAGCATTCTGAACTTTGTATGTAGTAATGGGCTTTCTACCTGGGGCGTTCGCTATATTTCGGCTGGTCTTGCGTCGATCATTAGTGCAATATTTCCTTTATGGCTGGTAGTGATTAGCCTTTTTACATTGAAATCCAAAATGCCGCGAAAGACACTATTGGGAATGTTGCTTGGATTTTCGGGCATCTGTGTCATCTTTTATGAGCACCTGAAAGATTTTCTTGTGCCGGAATTTAGGTTTGGCATCTGTCTTTCTTTGTTAGCAACGATTACCTGGGCCTTCGGAACACTGTATACAAAAAGGCAGGCAACGGAATTCAATCCTTATTTTAGTTTGGGATTGCAGATGGTGATCTCAGGTTTTATTTTGCTGAGTGCTTGTAATTATACTAACAACGCAATAGCCCTTTCAGCTATTCCCTGGCAATCGTGGGCATCAATAACTTTTCTGATTGTTTTTAGCTCCATCCTCTGCTTTGTAGCTTATTTGTATGCATTGCAGCACCTGCCCACAGCACAGGTGTCTTTATATGCTTACATTAACCCAATTGTTGCCATTGTTATAAGCACAAGCTTCTTCAATGAGGTGGTTACTCCTTTTATGCTCTTGGGCGGTCTGATCACACTTTATGGCATTTACCTGGTGAACAGATCAATTGCTAAGATTATTTAAAAGACTTACCAGCTGGAATGACTTCAACCGAGGAAAACATGTTCCGCCAGGCAAATTAACGCCGTGGTTTTTTAGACTGCTGCCATTGCTGGCTAAATGACTGATCGGGAAAATCTAGTTTACTCCTGTTTCTTTTCCAGTCCTTCACAAAATTATTTACCACCCAATTCTTTGCCCTGCCGGGAGCTAAATTCAGGATGCTCCGGTGCAACATAGCCGCTTTCCAAAACTTCCATGCGGTCTTTTCAGCAAGAGTTGAATATTTCTCTTCGATTGCCTGGTGCCGGTTTTCCAACAGCAGTTCGTGTAGGTTTATTTTCACTGCGCATACTTCTGTGCAATTGCCGCATAGCGACGAAGCATAACTGAGGTGTTTCCAATCGTCCAACCCTCTGAGGTGTGGTGTTATTACAGAGCCGATTGGGCCACTATAGGTGGTGCCGTAAGCATGTCCGCCCACGTTTTTGTAAACTGGGCATGCATTCAGGCATGCGCCACAGCGGATGCAGTACAGCGACTCTCTTGTTTTTGGATTAGCGAGTATGTTTGTGCGGCCATTGTCAAGCAAGATCACGTACATATCTTCTGGTCCATCCATTTCCGATGCTTGCCTTGGACCAGTTATTACCGAATTGTAAACAGTGACCTTTTGACCCGTACCGTAGGTGGCTAGTAGTGGCCAGAACAGTGCAAGATCGGAGATTGAAGGAATAACTTTTTCAATGCCCACAATAACGATGTGTGTTTTTGGCCAGGCACAGCTTAGGCGTGCGTTACCTTCGTTCTCAGTCACAGCAATGCCACCAATATCTGCAATGATGAAATTTGCTCCCGTTATACCTATCTCGGCACTCGTATATTTTTCCCTCAGTTTTTCTCGTGCAATTTGTGTTAACTGGCTTGGGGTGAGGTTGGGCGCGGTGCCAAGTTTGTCGGCAAACAGACGAGCAACATCCTCCTTGCTTTTGTGCATTGCTGGCGTAACAATATGGTAAGGTGGCTCATCGTCGAGCTGCTGTATGTACTCTCCAAGATCTGTTTCTACACTTTCAATATTATTTTTTGCAAGAAATTTATTTAGGTGCAATTCTTCAGTAACCATGCTCTTGCTCTTTACTATTGTGGAGCAAGATTTCTGTTGACAGATGTTTAGAATTTCGCTGAGCGCTTCATCTGCAGTCTCTGCCCAGATCACTTTTGCACCTCTGCTGCTAATTGCTGTTTCAAATGTTTCCAACTGTGCATCCAGAGATTCGATTGCTTTCCATTTAATGTTCTTGGCTTTTTCTCTCGCCACCCCCACATCAGTAAACTGCTGTTTTCCGGCGGGCACAACCGCATTATACCGCCCTATATTGAAATTTATTTTTCTACGGTGCTCTCTATCGGCAGCTTTCACACTGCTGTTCTTTATAAAACTCGATGAATTTTCAGCCATGTTTTAGTGTTTAGCCGATTTGGCCTCAAAGTAATCAGTAGCAATTTTGTGCAAGGTTTCGTAAAATTCTTCTCCGAATTTACGCACCAGCGCCTCTTTTAGAAATTGGTAAACGGGGAGCTTTGCTTTTTTGCCGAGAACACAACCTGGGCGACAAAGCACTTCCCGAGGTTCGTAGTTCACCATTGTAAAGGTTTTGGTCTGATTAGTTTTGATAGGGTATAAGTGACAGCTGATCGGCTTCTTCCACTGTGTTTTTCCATCGTTATATGCCGCTTCAAATGCACACATGATGATGCCCTTGCCATTCCGAAATCCGTATGCACATATGGCATTGCCAACAGTAGGGGTGACCCAGCCAAACTCTCGATCATAAACAAACTTTCCTGACTTTTTTATCTCTGCAAGCCCTTCTGCAGTCAGGTAAGGCTTCACCGCTTTGAAGCTCTCTCTAATGCGTTGCATTTCTTCTTTCTCAAGAGGAGCTCCGGCATCGCCGTCTTCACAACAGCCGCCTTTACATTTGTCAAGGTCGCAAACAAACTTAGCCTCTACAACATCATCGCTCACAAGCACCTTGTCAATTGCTATCACAACGGTATTTTTTTTACAAGTTAAGAATGAAGGGGAGCATCAGATGTACAAAGGAAATTGTTTCTTTTTTATTTCCATTGAAGCGTATTAATCAAGTGTTGCAGGTCCTTCTGCAAAAAAGCATTCACAGGCCTAAGCGAATCTTCGTTCGGCACAGCATTAAAGTACAATGCCCCTCTTAAGAAATGCCGGACAGAGTCTGTTACAAAAAACTGGTTAGCAGTTGCTGTATTTCCTTTCAATGTAAAGAAGATGCCGCTAAGATTGTTGGGAGTAGTGAATGCTGCAGGCTCTATTGCTGATGCTTTATAAGTGTGCTGTTTATACGACATGGTGAACGCGTCATTCACCAGGGAATCAAACTTGTTTTTTCCTATCTGTTTATAGCTGATATGAATTTTGCCATTGAACTGAGGAAAGTTAATGTTTATCCAGTACGGGTTTTCTGCTTTCTCTTCAAAGAAAAGGGAATCCTTTACTATCTCAGAATAGACAGGATACTCGAAGGTGTAGGGATATGAAGGCGAGTCGAACTTTTGATATGTTTTTTGCGGTAAATCTATCTTAAAATACCCGCGAGGTTTTATTGTATAATCGTTATTGCAAGCTAAGAAAAAGATGGTCATACATACCAAAAGGGCTCCCCTAGTCGTCTTTATCATGGCTTTTATTGATCGTGACTCTAACGCTGTTGATTCTGCTTTTATTGGCCTCCAGCACGGTGAAGTCAAAGTCGCCCGCGGTTATAATAGAGTTCACCTTCGGAAATTCACCTGCGAGTTCTAACACCAGGCCGCCCAACGAGTCGCTTTCGCCCCGTACCTCATCGAAAGTGTCTACCGAAAGGTTTAAGGCTCTGCACATGTCGTGCAGAAGGATTTTTGCATCCACCACATAATTTCTGTCATCTATTTTTCGGACGCTGGTATCTTCTTCATCAAATTCATCCTTAATGTCACCAATGATTTCTTCAAGAATGTCTTCCATCGTAACAATTCCGCTTGTGCCTCCAAACTCGTCTACGACCACTGCAAAATGAATTCTCTTGACTTTGAATTCTTCAAGCAGATCTTTTATCAGTTTCGACTCTGGTACAAAAAACGTGGGGCGAATTAACTCATGCCAGTCTAAATCCGGCTGATTAATGTAAGGCAACAGGTCTTTCGTGTTGAGTATTCCGGCTATATTGTCAAGACTTGTTTTATACACCGGGAATCTTGAATAATGCAACTCTTCAACTTTTTTCAGCACATCACTCAGTGAGGTATTGTATTCTATCCCATTTACATCAAGGCGAAAGCGCATGATCTGCTTGACCGAGATATTACCAAACTTCACAATCCCTTTCAAGATATTCTTTTCTTCGTCGGAGGTTTCTTCGTTGTTAATTTCAATAGCTTCATCAAGCTCCCGCATGCTCTTAGTTTGCATTTCATTCACACCACTATGTTCACTAATGTTATCTGCTATTGCAACCATACGTAGGCTTATTCTGCGAAGCAGAAGATGTATGCCCTCGATAACTGCTGACGTACTGTATGCAAAGCGAAGGTTGTTTTGAGTAGCCCAAACCTTTGGGAGAATTTTGGCCACAAGAACAATGATAAAAGCAATGGTGATAATCTTTACAAGCAGATCAAGGTCTATAGGTATAAAGACGTTAATGGTGCCAATATGCAGCACCGGTGTCAGCAGAAAGTTGGTTAATATTATAATGCTGATATTGAAGAAAGTGCCGGCAATCAATAACGATGTATAAACTGCTTTTCTCTCATCAAGTAAGGTGGTAATGCGCCTGGCGGCAGCATGCTGCTTTGTTTTCAGCATGTTCACGTCTTTGCTTTGCAGGGAGAACAGGGCTACTTCTGCACCCGAGGTAATAAAGCTTAGTAGAAGTAAAACCAACAATAGCACAATGTTCAAAACCATGCTTTGTGGCGTTGTAAATAATAGGTGGTTTATCTGCAGAAAATCACTGGCCGAATGATAGTCCAAAATGCGTGTTTTCGTGAAAACTAATAATTATAAAGGCAGGTCGTACGGCCTGCCTGTGTGCAAATTTATTGTTTTCTTACTCTTGTTAAAATGGAATATCCGGTGATGGTTCATTCAGCGGAGCATCTGAGCTGCTGATCCCTTCAATGCCTGGCTCGGTGTGTAAGGAGGAGCTGCTATTTGAGCCATCTGAACGTTTGTCGAGCATGATCAGATTGTCGCCAACTACTTCTGTAGCAAATTTTCTTGTACCCTCTTTGTCTTCCCAGCTTCGGGTTCTTAGTCTTCCTTCAATATACACCAAACTGCCTTTGTGAAGGTATTTCTGAGCGAGCTCAGCTAAGCCGCGCCACAAAACTACTGTGTGCCATTCGGTCTGAGAAACCAGTTTCCCTGACCTGTCCTTGAATGTTTCTGTTGTTGCCAATGGAAATTTAGCTACCGCAATGTTCCCTTCTAAAAACTGTACATCCGGATCTTTACCAAGATTTCCGATAAGCATCACACGATTAACTCCTCTCATAAAAATCAATTTCGTTTAATTGTGCCTTCAACCTGGTCTTCTGTTAGACAATCAAATTGTTTGCCAGCAATAAGTTAGACAAAATCTGTCAAAAATGCTGTTGCACGTAGGTTTGAAGGCCTTTTGGCAAGGGATAAAGTTTCAACTCTGAAGCTGTGATCCATAAATAATCACCAGCTACTGTTGTGGTGTGCAATGCCGCTTTGATGAACTGGAAATGTATTAATTGGTGGGATAGCCTTTGCTTTGAAAGCACAGATGTTTGCAGCTGCTGCAGGCTGCTTTCAGCAAGCTTTTGGAGTTTCATGAACTTATGAAGCACTACTGTTGAAGACATGTGCTTTGTGGTTTCTACAAGAGGAAAATGAAAGAGGTTCTGCCAGATATCTTCACCGGTCCTTTGTTGCAATGCGAACCTCTCTTGGTGTTGCAACACAATGTAGTTGAAGTAACGATCCCTTACCAAGGTCTTTTTCTGCTTAACCGGGAGGTTAGGCGCTGTGCCATTCAGAAAAGCCTGGCAGTGTTTCTGGAAAAAACAATCCGTGCAACATGGCATTGGTCTGCAGATGATAGCTCCAAAATCCATGATGGCTTGATTGAATTCTGCAGCCCTTTTTCTCGGGAGAAGTTGTTGTGCTATGTCTGAAAACCTTTTCTTTCCGGTGGTGGCATCAATCGGCTCGTGAAGATCAAAAATTCGCGACAGCACCCGCAGCACATTGCCATCTACAACCGCATGGGGCTCATCGTAAGCAAAGGAAGCTATTGCTGCAGCTGTGTAATCACCAATTCCTTTTAGCTGACGTATTGTTTCATGGCGGACGGGGAAAATACCTTCATGGAGGTTGCATATTTCTTTGGCGGTTAAAATCAAATTCTTGCACCTTGAATAGTAACCCAGGCCCTCCCACAGCTTAAAAACTTCTTGTTCCGGTGCACGGGCAAGGGCAGCAATTGTTGGATAAGTTTCAATAAATCGCAAGTAGTACTTCAGCCCTTGCTCCACCCTGGTTTGTTGAAGTATAATTTCGCTGAGCCAGATTTTATAAGGATCTTTTTCTCCTTTCCAGGGCATTTCCCGCTTATTGATGTGCTTGTTCCATTGCAGTAAACCGGTGGTAAATAGTGAAGCAAATTTTCTGTTTAGGCGTTCTGATACTGCGTGGCTCATCCTCTTCAAAAAAACAAATATTTCAGCAAACTTGGCGTATAGTATTGACAATCACTATAATTAGTGCTATATTGTTTTCTATATCTATAAACCCTTGCTATGAGAAAAGCTGATTTAGTCAACCAGATATCCGAAAAAACGGGTATTCCCAAGGTGGATGTTTTGGTTACTTTGGAAAATATGTTCAAAGAAATCAAGTTGTCGCTGTCAAAGGGCGAGAATATCTATATCCGCGGCTTCGGAAGTTTCATCACAAAGAAGCGTGCTGCTAAAATTGGAAGAAATATCAAGAAGAACGTAGCAGTGCATATTCCCGAACATTTCATTCCCGCCTTCAAGCCTGCTAAAGAATTTGTTTCCGAAATCAAGAAAATGAGCTCTGTAGAGTAACTTGCGTGCTCTACAAGCTTGTGTAAATGAAGAAACAGCAGTGGATTACTGCCGGTATTGCGTTCGTCATGGTTGTGTGTTTGTATGCAGCTACCACTAGCCAGATATTTGGTACCCACTTGAAAAAACCTCCGGTTGAAGCTGCTGGTCCAAATACTGTTTCCGCTGATTCGATTATTGCACATGCGAAGGAAAACCTGACACCAGAGCAAAAAAGCCGGATAGAGTTTCTGGAGGCGAGTATATCGAGAGGAGATGTCAAATCCCAGAAGATTCATCTTTATCACCAGCTATCAAGGTTTTGGTCTGACACCGGCCGCATTTTCGAACCTTACGCCTGGTATATGGCAGAAGCCGCCCGGTTGGAAAATTCAGAAAATTCCCTCACCTTTGCTGCCCATTTGTTTTTAAACAATCTGCGGGCTGAAGAGAATCCGGCCATTAAAGAGTGGAAAGCTTTGCAGTCTAAGGATTTGTTTGAACGGTCTTTAAAAGTAAATCCCGCCAATGATTCAAGCCAGATAGGCTTGGGAGCGGTATTCTTGTATGGAGGCATAGGATCTCCAATGGAAGGGATACAAAAAATAAGGACTGTTGCCGACCTGCATCCAGATAATGTTTATGCTCAGCTCACTTTGGGCCACGCATCAGTATTATCAGGGCAATTAGACAAAGCTGTCGAGCGTTTTGAACAGGTGGTAAAGGTGCAGCCCTCTAATTTAGAAGCGCTTTTATCCCTGGCCGAAGTTTATGAGCGCAAGGGCGATAAAGCATCCGCAATAAAATGGTACGGACAAAGTCTGCCTCATGTTCGTATTGAAGGATTGAAAGACGAAGTAGAGAATAGAATAGCTGCCTTAAAGAAAAAATAAAGTATAACTTAAAATATTAGTTAATATGCCTTGTGGTAAAAAAAGAAAGCGTCATAAAATTGCGACGCATAAGCGCAAAAAAAGATTGAGAAAGAACCGACACAAGAAAAGAAAGTAGGTGCTTTCATGCTCGGGACCTAATTGTCCCGGATCTTTATTTGTTGATTCCAGCTTACCGTTTGCACCCCCGCCTATCAATTGCCGCAAAATCCATCCATTGCTACTGCAGCAGCACGGTATAATACAGGTAATCAGCACCACAGGCAGTTTCATAAAGCTGTAGGAATGTGAACAAAGAACTTATTATTAATGCAGTACCGCAAGGTGTGGATATTGCACTTTTAGAAAACAGGAAACTTGTAGAATTACACAGCGAGAAAAACGACGCTCGTTTCGCCGTGGGCGATTTGTACCTGGGCAAAGTAAAGAAATTGATCCCTGGCCTCAATGCAGCCTTCGTGGATGTAGGCTATGAAAAGGACGCATTCCTGCACTACACCGATCTCAGCCCCTACGCCAAGTCCCTATTGAAATTTACGCAACAGTCCATTAATGATAAAACTCCCGAAGGATTTGATTACGGCAAATTTGAAGTAGAGCCAGAGATTATAAAAACCGGAAAGATCAGTGAAGTATTGAACGGTAAACCCAATATTCTGGTGCAGATATTAAAGGAGCCCATTGCTGCAAAAGGACCAAGGCTAAGCTGCGAAATATCATTGCCCGGCAGATTTGTTGTCCTGACGCCGTTTAATGACATTGTTGCTGTCTCTCGCAAGATCCATTCTTCGGAAGAAAGAAAACGGCTGCAGCGAATAATTGAATCAATCAAGTCAAAAAACTTTGGTGTCATTGTTAGAACAGCAGCCGAAGGAAAGAACACTGCTGAACTGCACGAAGACCTTTCTGAACTCGTAGCAACATGGAAGACCATCCAAAATAACCTCAAAGGAGCCGTTGCGCCTGCAAAAATCCTGAGTGAGCAAACCAAAACGACCAGCATTCTACGTGACTTGCTCAATGAAGATTTCAACAGGATTGTCACTAATGACAAGGGCATCTTTACCGATGCTAAAAGCTACATACAGCGAATAGCACCTAATAAAGCGGACATTATCTCATTTCATCAAAACGGCACGCCTATTTTTGATCAATATGGGATTACAAAGCAGGTGAAAGCTGCCTTTGGAAAAACTGTAAACCTGAATAGCGGTGCATACCTTATTATAGAACATACGGAGGCGTTGCACGTGATAGACGTAAACAGCGGTTACAAAAGCGTCAGTAATAACCAGGAGCAGAATGCACTTGAAACCAATCTGGAGGCTGCTGACGAGATAGCGCGGCAGCTGCGCCTTAGGGACATCGGCGGCATCATCGTGGTAGATTATATTGACATGAAACTTCCGGATAACAAGAAAAAATTGATGGAAGCGATGGAAGATTTCATGAAAACAGACCGGGCCAAACACGCAGTGTTACCCATATCGAAGTTCGGTTTGATGCAAATCACCAGGCAACGTATGAAGCCTGAGATGAACATCAATACACAGGAAGTTTGTCCCAGCTGCCATGGCAGTGGTAAAATATCCTCTACACTGATCCTTGAGGATGAAATTGAAAAGAACCTAAATTACCTGATCACCCATAAACATAGAAATCTAACTATTGCTGTTCACCCGATAGTGTTTGCCTACTTAACAAAAGGCTGGTTGTGGTCTAAAGTATCAAAATGGAAAAGGAAGTTCCGGCAAACCATCGAACTAAAGCAAGACTCAAATTACTACCTCACCGAGTTTAAATTCTTTGATCAGGACGGAGAAGAAATTAAGCTATAAGAAAACCCTGCTCTCGGCAGGGTTTTTCTTTGAAAAATTCAATGTTTAACTCCTGTCTCTGCCGCCCATATAAATCGCTATGTACTGAAGCAGGGTAACTACTGCCGCTAAAGCAGCTACCACGTAGGTCATTGCAGCCCAGGTAAGAGCATTTTTAGCCTTCGGATATTCTGCGCTTGTAGTGACATTGGTCTGTTGTAACCATGCCAGAGCTCTTCGGCTGGCATCAAATTCAACAGGTAACGTGATGAGTGAAAACAACACGGACAAAGCAAATAATGCAATACCTACCAAAAGCAAGGTACTGTTACCGCTGCTCGCCATCATCACTCCAATTAACAACACCCAGTTTACCATCGACGAGCTAAACTGCACCAGAGGCACCAATCTGCTTCGGAGCATGATCCAGCTATAGGCTGTGGCATGCTGAATAGCGTGGCCGGTTTCATGAGCTGCTACTGCTGCCGCTGCCACACTGTAGTTATTATAAACCTCGGGGCTGAGGTTAATAGTTTTATTCATGGGGTTGTAGTGGTCTGTGAGAAAACCCTGAACGGAAACCACTTTTACATCATAAAGACCATTCTCCTGTAGCATCTTTTCTGCTACTTGCCGGCCTGTGAGCCTTGCGGTCAGAGGGATTTTGCTGTATTGAGCAAAACGTCGCTTCATGATCATTGAAACGACCATGCTGATCCCGATGAAGATCAGCGATACTATTAAAATCGATGGTGTCATGTTCTATTTGTTTTGATTTTCAACATCAAATCTATATCCAATTCAAATAAGCTGGTACCAAATAAAGGGATTTAACAGATGTCCTTACCTTTTGTCAGGAGACATGTAGATAAATTTTAATGACTGACAGTTTTTCACGAGGACGGCTGCTGTTCCAAATTTTTTGCTCCCGCACACGATGTTGATTTTGAGATGGTTATCGTTAGTTCCGTAGTGGAATATCCTCCTAAGAGGCGGGCTAAAGTTATTCACAAGAACAAAAATTAATTTTGTAATCTGAGGCAGATTTGTAATTTAGTGGTAGAATTTAATGGGTTAGTAAGTAAGGGGGCCGGTCGCAAGACTGGCCCTTTTTAGTTGCTTACATTCGATTGTCGCACCTTTCTTGTTCGCATCGCGAACGCCTAATGTTTCTTCGATTTAAGAGATGTCAAAAATCAAAACAAGCTTCTTCTGTCAGAACTGTGGATACGAAAGTGCTAAATGGTTGGGCAAATGTCCTGGCTGCCAGCAATGGAATTCCTTCGTTGAAGAACTCGTGCAAAAAGATACAAAACTTCAGTCGCAGCGATGGAAAGATCATTCATCAGATAAAGCACCGAAGAAAATCCAGTCATTAGATCATGTAAAATCAGATGAACATCCACGCATAGTCACCACGGACCAGGAGTTGAATAGAGTACTAGGAGGTGGAATCGTTGCAGGCAGCATTGTGTTAGTGGCAGGCAAACCCGGCATTGGTAAATCAACGCTATTTCTTCAAATGGGTTTACATCTTCAAGAGGTG
>DASQNW010000354.1:0-4425 GCA_035644775.1 Chitinophagaceae bacterium
AAACAGCATAGCCTTGCCTTCGCAGATCAAGCGCAAGTTTTTCTTCCATCGCTAATGCTTCTTGTCTCTTCATTGGTATAATGTTTTGCATACACAGGCACCAGCATTTCAACCAATTCGTTTACGTCGGCTTCTTTAATAAAACCATCCCAGAATTCTTCAGGAACAGCTGGCATTGATTCTTTGTAACTAGCCGTCATCATGGCCAGTGTTTGTTTTACCAGCTTTGTCGCTCCGGATGCGTCTAGCATTTGCCTGACTTGTTCGCTGGTGGCTGGCTTTTGAGCCTGTACCAAGTTTACCAATAAAAATAGGACCAGGGAAAACATCGCTCTTTTCATATACAGTAGTTTTTAGATGATGGCCAAAATAGGCACTATTAATTATTTATTTGTTTTTAGAAACCAGTGGTACCTCTCCAAACGTCTGTCCCGCGTAGCTTAATTGAACCAAACAGCATAGCCTTGCCTTCGCAGATCAAGCGCAAGTTTTTCTTCCATCGCTAATGCTTCTTGTCTCTTCATTGGTTTAGTGTTTAGATGTTCGTAAAGGCTGGGGCGAAGGTATCGGCCATACTTCTGAACGATGTTTGCAGAGAGCTTGTGGCCTTTCTTGTTGATATATCCTGTCTTGTGTTGCTTTAACCGCTCTTGCGGTGTCTTGCTGGTCATTCCTACATACAAACATTCCAGCACCCCATTAAACTGCGGATTTGCGGCGCGGAACCGCCAGTTTTCGGTGAATACTTTCTTCGATAATTCTACAACGTACACCTGGTAGGTCACTGCCGGCACAAGATGCTGATTTTGCTTGCTGCAAATTAAAGACTTCTCATCTCGTCAATGACCGTACACAGTATGATCCCTCAGCGCAAATTCTCCTTTCACAAGCCAGGAAATACCAAATGCAAGTAGGGCAAGCCACTCCAACCAGAAAACAGGATGATACGCCTTTAAACCAACAAATTCGTTTTCGAAAATACCATACACCGCAATCAGAGCTATAGCGATCACTATAACGACACCGCAGGTCCGGAATACTTTGTTTCTGAGGATCTTCTCCCTTGTTTTTCCACCACGGCTTTTTGTGAAAAGAAATAGCGAGATATATGCGAGCGCCAGAAAGAATACTGCTGCGCTGGCATAATGAATCACACTTCGTAACGCATTTTCAGGTAAGGAAAACAATATACAGGCATCAATGTTTATTACCTCCGGAACCAGCGTTTCCCTGTTAGTGGGAAATACGGCAATGAAAATGGCGGCAAAACCCGCTACCGAACTTACTACCGAGTCCAGCTTATTGTAGCCTTTGTATGAAATGAGGAACATGGCTACGGCTGAGAGAATTCCAACCAGCCAGTGGCCTGTTATAGTATAGTAATAATGGCTGATAGAACCTTGTAGCATACTGCAACCGCGAAGCAGGTAATTGCCCGCAATGAGCATAGCCGGCAGCAGAATGGCAATCCAACCGATGGCCTGCCGAACGAACCGCGGAGGTACTAGGCGGGGCTCTTTTGTAGTGAGCAGCATAGCATTTTTTGATTAGATGATAAGGTAAGTAAAGCATTCCAGTGCACTCAATAATAATCCTTTGCCAGTTAAACAGGATTGCCAAGGTTTCAAAGGGATGGTGATCTGTCTCACAAACAAAGCCTTTTCCTTCTGTTAATTTAAGCGCCCTCCCTTGTCAAAGAAACTAAACTGCACCATTGGCTTACTTATTGAAACTGAATTATTGCTATTCTTCCGATCGACATTTGAAAACAGTAGTCATGAAACAGCCATTGCTCCTTTTTGCGTTAGTCCTTTCGCTGGTAGCCGGGTCCCAAAGAGTGAACCAATGCGGCATCATCATACCGCCGGCATCAGTTCGTTCTAATTTCAGTTCGGTGTATGAAGCAGGAGGATATATCCGCAGCATGCTCGAACAAATCAACTGGAGAGAGAACTTCCAATTACAGGAGCAGAATGGCATCAACAATGCCTACGCTACCGTTATCCGCAATCAGCGGTACATCGTGTACGATAACAATTTTCTCGAAAACCTGGATGCGCATGCGGGTACCAAATGGGCCTCCATCTCCGTACTGGCGCACGAGATGGGCCACCACTATCGCAATCATGTCGTGGACCAGCGAGGCAGCACTCCTCCTAAAGAAATAGAAGCTGACTTTTTCTCGGGTTTTGTCATGGCCAAACTTGGCGCTTCCCTGGCCGAAGCCCGTGCTGCCATGGAAAAAATCGCTTCAGCGAGGGCATCCGGTTCGCACCCCGCGAGGGCTGACCGACTAGCTGCGATTGCGCAGGGCTGGAACCAGGCCAATGGCAATGCCAATGCACCACGACCGAACGCACCTAACCCGCAGCAACAACAGAATCCGCAGCAACAAACACAAACTGCTGGTAACGATGCCACCTGGATTCACCTTTCGCTGTACAGCAACAGCAATATGACCGTTTACCTGTCCGACGATGGTCGCACCTACAACGAAGCACCGATAAAGGTGGGTGAGCCTTTCGTGTTCAAATTTGAAGTGTACAACTATGGTTGGTTGCGCTTGAACAATGACAGCCGTGCCCGCACGTACAAGCTGCAGCACGGAAAGGACTATGCTATTGTATGGAGTCGCCGCAGCAACACCTGGGCTGTTGTAGAAGTGCCCTAAAGAGTAAGAGATAAGACCGGGAACACACTGCATTTTTACAACAAAGTTTTCCGAGATTAGCTTATGTTGTGCCTTGTAGCATGAACCCCTTCCAACTGTTCCGCGACTGGTATGAAGCTGAGCTTAAACGTACACAAGTAAGCATACCATCCGCTTGTTGTTTATCAACCATCGGTGTAGATAGTTATCCCAATGCAAGGTTTGTTTCGCTAAAAGAAGTCACCGATGAAAGCTTCATTATAACGGGTCCCTTAAACTCACGAAAGGGAGTTGAAATTGAGAGATCAAATAAAGTGGCGCTCAGTTTTTGGTGGACTGAAACAGAAAAGCAGGTGAGAATTCAAGGCGATGCAACAAAGATAGCAACTGAGCTTGCCGATCAATATTTCAGCGAACGAAATAGGGATAGTAAGCTGGTGTCTTTAGTAAGTAATCAGGGGCAGTTTATTGAAAATCTAGACTTGCTCGAAGAAAAATTTAGAAGCTTAGAAGTTGAAACAAGCGGCAGAAGGCTAAAGCGACCCAACGATTGGGGTGGCTTCTCAATAAAACCTCTACGAATAGAATTTTTGGCATTCGTCCAAACACGATTCCACGATAGAAAACTGTTTCAACGAACTGACAATGGATGGACCATAAACCAGGTGCAACCCTGAGCACTTTTCGATTGTATGAACTAAATTGAAGCCGAGCTGGCTACATCGACACTCATTGCTTCGCAGAACAGAGTTGATAATTCCACTCACGACGTCATTGCGAGCGAAGCGAAGCAATCCCCTGCTACGGGAAACGACCATTGCGGCCGCAGCCACCAACATTCAGCACTAAGCCTTCTGCAACAACACTTACCCACCACGTCATTGCGAGCGGAGCGAAGTAATCTCCTTCTACCAATGGAGACATGGATAGAACCTGAAACCCAGAGTTATACAAGCCCAGCCAAGGTTTACAATCCGATCGCAAAATAACAAGCAACCTTTAGCATCTTCCGATCTGTTTATGCGTTAATTTTAGAACATGCGCCTAACACTACTTCTAACTTTAATGATCTTCACGACAACGCTCCAGGCGCAAATATTCAGGGCGGGTGAGTTTCTCCCTAATCATTATAGAACTGCATTTTCCTATAACAGGCATCCTGCAGATAGCTTTTCACAAAAGAAATGGTTCATTACCAGATACAGCGCTCTTTCTACCAGTTACGGTGTTTACAATGGTGGCCAGGCAATAATTGTTGCGGCCCCGGTTGGGCTGCAAATCAACCGCCAGCTAAATAATAATTTATATGCCTTTGCCAATGCTACTATAGCGCCGGCTCATATAACCTTCAATCGTTCTTTTATAGCTAACGCGTCTAATAAAGCCATTCCGGGCACCGGGTTTTCTAGGTCATCAAGGCTTGATATATATTCCAGCGCCGCCCTGGGGCTTCAGTATGTCAATGACGAAAAAACCTTTTCTATCTCCGGAAGCATAGGCGTAGAAAGAAGCAGTTATCCCTTGCTCCCCTATTACCGGGCTATCGAACAAAGACCCACATCTACAAGTGGTGCAAACAGGTAGGCCTTACTTATTCATGTAGACACCGCCAGAACCTATAACTAAAGTACTGCAGTGCTGCCTCTCTACTAAGAACCTACTATTTAAGGATGGCCCACCGCATCATTTCGCAATTATTGAACTATGCAAAAAATGCAGGTTGTAAAGCAACCTGCATTTTATTTTTTTGTGGCAACAGGGCAACAACGGGCCCA